>JALOQG010000001.1 GCA_025453505.1 Myxococcota bacterium
GCCAACGACTACTCGAGCGTCGCGTACTGGTATCAGCAGGGACGCAGCGAGCCGCTGCGCGCGCTGCCGCCGCTCGCCGAGCGGTTGCCGCGCCCGGATCCGCCGGAGCTGCGCCGGTGACCGCGAAGAAGACGCCGCGCAAGAAGCCGCCCGCGCGGCGCGGCAGCGCGCGCAAGCGCATCACGCCGGCCCGCGAGGCACGTGGTCTCGCGGCGAGCGACGTCGCGCTCGCGCCGGGCGCCGTGGAGGTCGCGCCGTTGGCGGCGGAGGTCGCGCGCGCGGGCGGCGCGGCGCTCGGCGCGTACCGCGAGCCGCTCTCCGGCCGGCCGATCCTGCTGGCCGTATTGCCGCGCGACGCGGTGGAACCGACGCCGTTCCAGCGCGATCTCTCGCCGACCCACGCGAAGCGACTCGCGCAGAAGATCGACGAGGCCGGCGCCTTCCTCGATCCGATCATCGTCGTGCGCGGCGCCGCGGGCGGATTCTGGACGCCGAACGGCCGGCATCGTCTCGCCGCGGCGAAGGTGCTCGGCATGCGTCAGATCACCGCGCTGGTTTCGCCGAACGAGGATCTCGCGTTCCGCATACTCGCGCTCAACACCGAGAAGGCGCACAACGTGCGCGACCGCGCGATGGAGGTGATCCGGATGGCGCGCGCGCTCGCGAAGCGCGAGCCGAAGGCGAAAGAGACGGACTACGCCGCGCAATTCGAGAGTCCCGAGCTGCTCACGCTCGGCATCGCGTTCGAGCGCGAGAGCCGCTTCGCGGCCGGCGCGTACGCACCCTTCCTGCGCAAGGTCGACCGATTCGGCGATCGTACGCTGCCGGCCGCGCTGCGCGAGCGTGAGGGGCATGCGTCGCGGCTGCTCGCGATCGACGCGGAGGTGCGCAAGGTGGTCGCGAAGCTCGAGCAGCGCGGCTTCCGCTCGCCGTACCTGCGCACCTACGTCGTCGCGCGCTGCAATCCGGTGCGCTTCCACAAGGCGAAGAAGGGGGACGCGAAGCCCCCGATGCCGGTCGCAGAGGCGCTGACGCGGATGCTCGGTGCCGCGAAGAAGTTCGACGTCGCGGCGGTGCGCCAGCAGGATCTCGCGCTCGTGGCGGCCGTCGCGAGCGAGTAGCGGGACTCAGCCGAGGAGCTTCGTTCCCTCGGCGACCCAGCGCTTCACCATGCCGTCGAGCAGTTTGGCGAGCAGGGGATCTTTCAAAGCGCCGTCGGTCATCGCCTCGTGGGCCGAGGCGAGCGAGAACATGTCGGGGTAGACGTGCACGCCGAGCGCCTCGAGCGGCATGCGCAGCGCCCACAGGCCGCGGTTGCCGCCGACCAGCGACAGCGACGCAGAGAGCAGCAGCGCGCGCTTGCCGCGCAGCGGCATCGGCTTCACGCGCGAGACGTGGTCGATCGCGTTCTTCAGCACGCCCGGCACCGAGTAGTTGTACTCGGGCGACGCGATCAAGAGCGCGTCGGCGGCCGCGACGCGGGCCGCGAGTGCGAGCGCGCCCGGCGGCGGGCCGGAGGCCGCTTCGACGTCGCCGTCGTAGAGCGGCACGTCGAGCATGCGCGGATCGGCGCGATCGACCGTCGCGCCTTCGCGCTCCGCGATCGCGATGGCGATCTCCAGCAGCTTGCGGTTCGAGGAATCGGCGCGCAGGGATCCGGCGAGGGCGAAGATCTTCATGCGGCGCAGTCTAGGAGACGTGTGTCAGCGAGCCATCTTCTTGAGGTCGGTGAGCACGCCCTTCGCGACGGCCTTCAGCGTCTCGAAGACGCCCTTGCCGACGGTCGCGCAGGCTTCGTACTCCGGCGCGCCGCTCGGGTTGAGCAGCCGCTGCATCTCTTCGAGCGAGGCGGCGTTCGGCAGGTCGCGCTTGTTGTACTGGATGACGTACGGAACCTTGGCCAGGTCGTAGCCCTGCTCGCCGAGATTCACGCGCAGGTTGTCGAGGCTCTCGATGTTGGCCTCCATGCGCTCCATCTGCGAGTCGGCCACGAACACGACGCCGTCCACGCCCTTCAGGATCAGCTTGCGGCTGGCGTCGTAGAAGACCTGGCCGGGCACCGTGTAGAGGTGGAAGCGGGTCTTGAAGCCGCGGATCTGGCCGAGCGCGAGCGGCAGGAAGTCGAAGAAGAGCGTCCGCTCGGTCTCGGTCGCGAGCGAGATCATCTTGCCCTTGAGGTCGGGATTCGTCTTCGCGTAGATGAACTGCAGGTTCGTCGTCTTGCCGCACAGGCCCGGCCCGTAGTAGACGACCTTGCAGTTGATCTCGCGCGATGCGTAGTTGATGAACGACATGGGCCCCGTCTAATCCGCGAACAGCTTGTCGATGTCGTCGTCGGTGATCTCGGCGAAGGGGCTGGTCGCGCCGTTGCGCGCCCGTTCGCTCTTCTTCTGGATCTCCTCGAACACGCGTGCGAGCTCGGCGCCGGCCTTCTTGACGCGCAGGCGCACGAGGCCGAGCGAGGAGCGCTCGTCGAAGATCACGACCAGGATGATGCGCTTGGCCACCACGGTCATGTGGAGGTTGTCGCGCTGCCCCTGGTGGAAATGGATCGGGAACTCTTCCTCGCCGATGATCTTGGCGAGGCCGCCGGTCGCGGCGATGCAGCCGGCCGTGAGCGAGGCGAGGCTGGTCGTGTCCAGGCCGCGCAGATCGCCGGCTTCGGCCATCAGCTGGCCGTTCTTGTCCACGACGAACACGCCCTTCGAGTGCGCGTCGCGCGCCAGGCGCTCGCAGACGCCGAGGACTTTTCGATAGTCCTCGTCGAAGAGCACGAGCTGGGTGTCGACGAACGGCATCTACGCTCGTAAGCCCCCACGCGACGGTTGGAATCGCCGTTCGGATCGCCGGCTGCCGCACTCTACCCCGCGCGCCTTCCGCAGGGCAAGCACTCCGAGTTCCTCGCAGCCCTTCGGCGTGTGCCGGCCGTGTCTTTAGGACTCGATCTCGCGGCGGCCCGAGAGCGAGCGGCCGATCGTCACGGGGTCGGCGTACTCGAGGTCGCCGCCGAGCGGCATGCCGTACGCGATGCGAGTCAGGCGCACGCCGCTGCTGCGCAGACGGTCGGCGAGGAAGTGGGCGGTCGCGTCGCCTTCGGTGGTGGGATTCGTCGCGAGGATCACTTCGCGAATGCCGCCGCGCCGCACGCGCGTCTCGAGATCGGCGATGCGCAGGTCTTCCGGGCCGATCCCGTCGATCGGCGCGAGCGCGCCGCCGAGCACGTGATAACGGCCGGTGTGTCCGCCCGTCGCCTCGATCGCCGCGAGATCGGCGGGCTCCTCGACGACGCAGATCTGGGACGCGTCGCGGCGCGGATCGCGGCAGATCGCGCAGGGCGAGGCGTCGGTCAGATCGAAGCACTCGGCGCAGAGCACGATCTCCTGCTTGAGCCGCAGGATCGCGTCGGCGAGTTCGTGCACCTGCACGTCGGGCGACGAGAGCATGTGGAAGGTCAGGCGCGTCGCCGATTTCTCTCCGATGCCCGGCAGACGGCGCAGCGCGGCGACCAGCCGCTGGATCGGCGCGGAGCTCTTCACTCGGGGGTGCCCTGCGGCAGCACGCCGGCGGGCGCCTGCAGGGTCGCGGCCGCGCGCTGCATCTCTTCCTGCACCATGCGCTGCGCCCTCGCGAGCGCGGCGTTCACCGCCGCGGCGACGAGATCCTGCAGCATCGCGCGATCGTCGCCCGCGAAGAGCTGCGGATCGATCGCGATCTCGAGCACGCGCAGCTCTCCCGACACGACGGCACGTACCAGCCCCGCGCCCGCTTCGCCTTCGACGCGCCGGCGCGCGAGCTCGCGTTGCAGCGCGCCGATGCGCTGCTGCACCTCCTGGGCGTGGCGCATCCAGGCTGCGAAATCGGGGGCGCTCATCGCGGTGCGTCGCCCTGCGGCCGGATCTCGACGACTTCGCCGCCGAGGATCTCGAGCACCGTGTTCACCGCCGGATGGGCGAGCGCGTCGCGGCGCCGGCGCCGCACCGTCTCCTCGCCGCCGCTCGCGGCCTCGCCGCGCGCACCCGCGTCGGGCCCGACCACCTCGATGCGCAGCGGGCGGCCCGCGAGTCGCGCGCACACCTCTTCGAGATCGGTCCGGCGCCGCTCGACACGGTGCGCCGCGAACGCCTGCGGCACGCGGATGCGCAGCACCTTGTCGGTACGCGCCAGCAGCTCGGCGCCTTCGAGAGCGGCGCCGAGCGTGCGGTCGCGTTCGGTGGCGAGGGCACGGAGGCGGTCGAGCCAGGCGGCCGCCGGCGTTCCGAGATCGGCGACCGGTGCGTCGTCGTCGGTCGGGGGAGGGACTTCCTCTTCTGCTGCTTCCGTCGTGAAGAGGTCGGAGTCTTGCGGGGGGGGCGAATCGTCGGGCATCGAGCCCGACGATTCGCGATCGGTGGAGGTTCCCGAGCGAGCCGTCCCGATGGGCTCCGCTCGCCGATGGCTCGCTGCGCGCGGCGCATCCGCGCCGCTTGCGGGGGCTTCGCTCGGCTTCGCCTCGCTGCGCGCGAAATCGGCGGAGCCGAATTCGCTTGCATGGGCTTTGGCTTCGGGCGTGGCTTCGAGCGGCTTCTTGATCGCGGCTGCGCGCGGCTCCTCGATCGGGGCTGCGAGGGTTGCGGTCGGAGCGGCGGTGGTTGCGGTGCGCGCGCTGCTGCCCGAGCGCGGAGGAGGACCGCCGCCGCTGCTGCGCGGGCGGGGCGGCGCGGAGTTCGGGCCGGGGTCGGGCGGGGCGCTGCCGGAGAGGCGACGCTCGAGTGCGTCGAGGCGTTGCAGCAGGGCCTGCACGTCTTCGCCGCCGGCGAGCGTGGCGAGTCGCACGATCGCCATTTCGAGCACGGCGAAGGGCTGCGGCGCCCACGCGAGATCTTCCTGCTCCTGGATCAGCGCCCGGAACATGCGCCGCAGGCGGCCCACTTCGTTGCGCGATGCGAGCTGGCGCAGCTCGTCGATCTCCGCGTCGCTGCCTTCGACGAGACCCGCCGCGTCCGGCGCGACGCGCAGCACCACGAGGTCGCGCAGCACGCCGATCAGGTCCTCGCCGAGCCGCTTCGCCTCGATGCCGAGTTCCGAAGCGTGTGCGCACGCCGCGAGCGCGGCGGCGGGATCGCCCTCCACGCACGCCGCGACGATCGCCAGCAGCACGCGCCGGTCGGTGAGGTCGAGGACCGCGGCCACGCGCGCGTCGTCGACCTCGTTGCCCGAGACGGCGATCACCTGATCGAGCAGCGTGATCGAGTCGCGCAGCGAACCCTCGCCCTGACGCGCGATCACCTGCAGGCTGCGCGGCGAGATCGTGACGCCTTCGGCCTGGGCCACCGCGCCGAGCCGCGCCGCGACCTCCGCGGTCGGCAGGCGGCGCAGGTCGTGGCGCTGGCAGCGCGAGATCACCGTCGCGGGCAGCTTCTCGGCGTTCGTCGTCGCGAACACGAAGAGGCTGCGCGGCGGCGGCTCCTCGAGGGTCTTGAGCAGCGCGTTGAACGCCGCGACCGAAAGCATGTGCACCTCGTCGATGACGAAGATGCGGTGCTTGCCAGGCGCTGCGGCGTAGCGGATCGACTCGATCACTTCGCGCACGTCGTCCACCGAGGTGCGGCTCGCGGCGTCGATCTCCTGCACGTCGGTCGAGCGGCCGGCCGCGATCTCGACGCACGACGAGCAGGTGCCGCACGGCGTCGCGGTCGGCCCCTTCTCGCAATTGAGGCAGCGCGCGATGATGCGCGCGATCGTGGTCTTGCCGACGCCGCGCGGTCCGCAGAGCAGGATCGCGTGCGGCACGCGTCCCGTGGCGATCGCATTGCGCAGCGCCGTCGTGACGTGCTCCTGCCCCGTCACCTCCTCGAAGCTCTGCGGCCGCCATTTTCGCGCGAGAACCTGATAACTCACAGCTCGCCATACTAGAGCACCTCCACCAACGCTCCGAGTACGCTTCCCGCGTAGCGAGCCGCAGGCGAGCGGCGAGCCCCAGAACTTCCCGCGTAGCGAGCCGCAGGCGAGCGGCGAGATCCATCAGGCTCGCGGTGGAAGCTCGGCAACGACCGAGCCGCCCGCTCCGAGGCAAAGAACTCCGTCCGAGGCGGGAAACGGCGGAGGCACGCTCGCAGCATCGAACGGCGTCTTGCAAGCGAGCGGCCCTCTTCCGGGGCCGCGTAAGCGCGCAGCGAGGCGGAGTCTTCGGAGCCGAGCGAAGCCCATCAGGCAGGCTCGCGGTGGAAGCTCGGCAATCGAGGTCGGGAAGAACGCAGCGCCGAGGCAAGATCGCAGGGCACCCCCGCCCGCCGCCGATGTCTCGCTGCCGCTGCTCCCTTCCGGGTCTGACGGGGTTCACGGAACACCGAACTCGAGCGGGACCCTGCGATCACGCCTCGGCGCTGCGCCGAGAGAAGGCAACGTAGGGACGGCCCTCGGACGGGTCAATTCGCAGGAGCGGCCGCAGCCGGCTCCTGCGCACGCCTCGCGAGGCTACGTTCCGCGCCATCGTGGCGCCGGCAGTCGATCGATCCGGTGAAGTGCTCGCGTCCCTCGCGACGCGCCTCGCGCGTGCGGGGGCGAACCTCACCGTCGAGCGGACCGATGCGCCGCCGCTCGCGATCGGCGCGCATCCCGGCCGCGCGCGCGTCGTGTTCCGCGACGCCGCGGCGCTCGCGCCGCTGCTGCGCGGTGATCACCTCGGGCTCGCCGAGGCGTATCTGCACGGGCGCATCGATCTCGCCGGCGATCTCGCGGAGATCGTGAAGGTCACCGACGTCCTCGCCATCGACGAGTCGCCCTGGGACCGCGTGCGCGTCGCGCTCGGCCTGCTGCTGCGCGGCCGCCGCGCGCTGAACCGCGACGCCATCTCCTTCCATTACGACCGCCCGCCCGACTTCTTCTTGCCGTGGCTCGAACGCTGGCGCTCGTACTCGCACGGCTTCTGGTCGGCGCCCGACGACGATCCCGCCGACGCCCAGGCCCGCAAGCTGCAGTTCGCGATCGATGCGCTCGATCTGCGTCCGGGCGACCGCGTGCTCGACATGGGGGCCGGATGGGGCTCGTTCGTCGAGTACGCGGGCCTGCAAGGCATTCGCGTGCACGGCATCACGATCTCGCGCGAGCAGCACCGCTTCGTCGAAACGCTGATCCGCGAGCGCGGGCTGCCCTGCACGGTCGAGTTCGTCGACTTCTTCCAGTACCGGCCGCGCGAGCGCTTCGCCGGCGCCGTCTTCCTCGGCACGCTCGAGCACGTGGTCGACTACGCGTACGCCGCGCGCTTCCTGGCGGAGCACCTCGCGCCCGGCGGCCGCGTCTACGCGGACTTCGTCGCGCGTTGCGCGGGCTTCCGCACCGGCCGCTTCCTCTCGCGCTGGATCTGGCCGGGCACGACGAGCTACGTCGATCTCGCAGCGCTCGTCCGCGCGCTCGGCGACGCCGGCTTCCACCTGCACGCGCTCGGCGACGACGGACTCTCGTACGCATGGACGGTGCGCGACTGGGCGCGGCGGCTCGAGCTGCACCGCAAGACGCTGGCCGAGCGTTTCGGCGAGCCCGCGGTGCGCGCGTTCCTGCTCTATCTCTGGGGCTCGTTCCATTTCCTCGAACGGGGACACACGCTCGCGTATCACCTCGTCGCCGCGCGCGAGCCGCGTCGCGCGGCTCCCCACGCGAGGACGGTCGCCACGACGCAAGCGAACGCGAACGCGTCGCCGACGCGTCCGTAGAACGAGCGGTCCGCGCGCGGCTCGATCCAGCCCGTCTCGACGGCGCGCTCGAAGGGCGTCGTGCGGACCTGCACGCGGCCCCACGGATCGACGATCGCGGAGGGACCCGAGGTGGACGCACGCACCAGCCAGCGGCGCTGCTCCACTGCGCGCAGCCGCACGATGTCGAAGAGGTGATCGGCGAAGCGGCGACTCGGAATCCAGGTGTCGTTCGACGGATTGAGCAGGAACTCCGCTCCTTCCGCGACGCGGCGGCCCGCCATCTCGGGCAGCATGGCCTCGTTGCAGAGCAGCACGCCGGCGCGTCCGGCGCGCGTCGCGAGGGGCGGCGTCGGCGCGCCGAACGAGAAGAAGCGAACGTCCGCGAAGCGCCGCCGCACGAAGTCGAACGCGCCGAGCGGCGGATACTCGGCGAAGGGCACCAGCGCCTGCTTGTCGTACGCGGCCGGCCGGCGCCCGCTCGCATCGACCACGAAGACGCTGTTGAAGAAGCGGAACGACGGCTCGTCACCTTCCCTGCGCGGCCCGCCGACGGCGATCTCGCCGCCTCCGCCGGCGGCCAGGCTGGCGATCGACGTCTCGTACTCCGGCTCCCGTTCGAGGAAGAAGGTGAGGGCGCTCTCCGGCCACGCGACGAGCGCGCCGGGCGCGCGGCGGAACGCCTCGACCGTTCCGTCGAAGTAGGCCTGGTACTCCGCCGCGTCGGACCGCCAGCGCCGCTCGAGGTTCACGTGACCCTGCACGACCGCGACGGGTCGCGCGTCCGCCACTGGAACGCCCGGCGGCGGTGCGTCGCGCAGCGTCCAGACGCCGAAGGCGAACAGCGCCGCGGCCGGCGCGACGCCCGCCGCGAGCAGCCCGGACAAGTGCGTGCGCGCGCGACCCTGCCGAGCGAGCGCGACGGCCTCGGCGAGCGCGGCGTTCGCGGCGACGATCGCAAAGCCGATCCCATGGACACCGAAGAGAGACGCCGCCTGCACGGCGACGTCGAGGCCCACCTGGGAATAACCGAGCAGGCCCCACGGATTCGACAGGAACGCGACCGCCGTGAAGAGGCGCCCGCGTCCCACTTCGGCGGCGGTCCACGCCGCAGCGGTGGCCCACGGCATCCAGCGCGGATCGAGGCGTTCCGCGAGCCCGCGGTACACGGCCGCGAACGCCATGTAGTAGAGCCCGGCCATTCCCGTCGAGATGCCGAAGAAGAAGAGCCATCCGACCCAGCGCGGCTGGAGGAAATAGGTGGCGACCGCGTCCGGCATCCAGCTTCCGACCGTCCACGCGGCGAGCAGCGTCCAGACTTCGCCGAGCACGAGCGCGCGTGCGAGACCGGCGCCGCGCAGCGCGAGCAGGAAGGGCACGAGCGCGATCCAGGCGAGCGGCTTCACGCTCGCGGGCGGGAAGGCGAGCCCGAAGGCGATCGCCGACCCGGCGGTCGCCGCGATGCGCACGGGCCCCGTCACGTGCGGTCGCAGAGCGCTGCGGCGACGTCGCGTTCGGCGGCGAGGCCGAGCGCGGCGAATCCGTCGCGGGCGGCGGCGAGCAGGGCGACGGCGGAGTCGTTCGTTGCCGCGAGCCGGCGGCCCATCTCGAGCCGGGTGCGCGCGAGCTCGGGCCGCATGCCCAGCGATCCAGCGACGTCGAGACTCTCGTTCCAGCGTCGCTGGGCGGTGTCGTGGCGGCCGACGATCCATGCTTCCGTGCCTGCACTCCGCAACACCTCGGGCCGCCGCCACGCCACGCGCGTCGCGAGTCGCAGGGCGGCGCTCCGGCTGCGCGCGGCGTTGCGCCGCTCGCGGCGTCCCGCGCCGGGTTCCTCGAGACGCGCGACGTCGAGGATCTGTCGCGCACGCAGCAAGTCGCAGGCGTGGTACGGCAGCAGGCGCCCGGCTCCCTGCAGCCGCTGCTCGCCGCGCGCGAGGCTCGCACGTGCACCCTCGGCGTCGCCGGCCAGCCACTGCGCCACCGCGCGGTGTCCGAGCGCCGAGACCTGGAACGCAGGCTCGGCGTGCTCGTCGAGATACTCGTCGAGCGCGGCGATCGCGCCGCCGAGATCCCGGCGTTCGAGCCGCGTCATCGCGACCAGGAATCGCTGCGCAGACGCCGCGAGGTCGTAGCGATACTGGTCGGCGATCTTCGCGAGCCGCTCGGCGCAGGTCGCGGCGGCGTCCCAATCGCCGCGGTAGAGGCGGCGCAGGCCGTCGAGGTTGAGCGAGTTGGTCACCTCCCAGAGGCGGCCGTAGCGGAGCCCGTCCTCGAGCAGCGCTTCGTCGGCGACGTGGGCGTCGCTCCAATGCCCGGCCAGCACGTGGTGGAGCTGGCTCATCATCCGGTAGTGGACGCGATCGCGGACGTCGTCGTCGCGCACGAGCCGGCGCGCGCGCGCGAGGAAGCGCCGCCCGATCGCGAACGACACGCCGCCGTACGAGAAGATCCCGACCGCGCCCGCATACATCGCGCCGGCGCCCGGAACCGTCGAAGGATCGACACGCCCGAGTCGCGCGAGCGTCGCGACCGAATCGAACACGAAGCGCGTCGGCGACGCGGTCGTCTGCGTCTGCGCGCGCTCGTACATGATCGCGATGATCTCGCGGTCCACGTCGCGTGCCGGTCGCGCGGCCATGCGCCCGGGCGACACGAGCTGCGCGAGCACCGCGAGGGCGTCGCGCGCGAACGCCGCGACCAGGCGCCCGTTGCTGCGCGGCACCCGCACGCCGAGATGTTCGAGCGCCTGCTGGTAGTGCTCGTCCGCCTCGAGCAGGCGCCCGCGGTGGAAGAGTGCGAGCGCGACGTGATGCGCGAGGCGCGCCTTCCTGGCGGGGTCGCCGCCCGCGCCGTGTCGCGCGAGGTAGAGCTTCGAAGCCTCCTGGAAGAAGTGGAGCGCCTCGCTCGACGCCGCGACGCGCGCGGCGTCCTCGCCGGCGCGGAACAGGAACTCCTCGGCGCGCGTGGCGTCGCCGCCCTTTCCGTAGTGCCACGCCAACATGCCCGCGCGGCCGGGCACGGTATCGGGGAGGCGTTCCTCGATCGCCCTCGCCACCGAACGGTGGAGCTCCTCGCGCCGCGTCTCGAGCAGTCCGTCGTAGACGACCTCGTGCAGGAGCGGATGCGCGAACGCCCACTCGACGCCGCTGCTGCGATCCCACGGCACGAGGAACTCGGCCTCCGCGAGGCGGAGCAGGTCCTCGGCGACACGCGTCGCTTCGCCGAGCACGCCGACGAGCACGGCTTCGTGGAAGCTGCGTCCGATCACCGACGCGAGCTGGAGCAGGCTGCGCCGCTGCGCCGGCAGCCGGTCCACGCGCGCCATCACTACGCCGTGCAGCGTGTCCGGGATCGTGACCTCGTGGATGCGGTCGGTGGCGCGGAAGCGGCCGTCCGGATCGTGCTCGACGGCGCCTGCGTCGACGAGCGCGCGCACGACCTCCTCGAGGAAGAACGGATTGCCCTGCGCCCGGTCCTCGATCGTCGCGCGCGTGGCGTGCGGCAGCGCATCGGTCGCGAACAGGTTCGCGAGCAGCTCGCGCGCCGCGCCGCGCGGCAGCGGCTCGAGACGCACCACCAGCAGATCGACGCCGGCGGCGCGCGCCGATGCTTCCGCGCGGTCCGCCGTCGCCGTGTGACCGGGCCGCGCGACGAACGCGAAGAGGATCGCGTGCTCGCGCGCGAGCGGCAGCAACGCCGCGAGCAGCTCGATCGACGACTCGTCGGCCCAGTGCAGGTCGTCCATCACGAAGACGACGGGCCGGTCGCTCGCGGCGCCGCGCAGCAGCTGGCCGATCGTGCGGTGCAGCAGCTTCTCGCGCGCATCGCCCGCGATGCGTTCGATGCGCGCGCGCTGCGGGGCATCGAGGCGCAGGCCGACGAGGTTGGCGAGCAGTGGCGCTGCATCCTGCGCTTCGCCGGGCAGCCAGCGGCCGGCGAGCGCGTCGAGCTTCGCGCGCGCCGCGCCCTCGTCGTCGGCGTCGCCGATGCCCGCCCAGCCGCGCAGCAGGTCTGCGAAAGGGTGGAAGCGCAGGCTGCGGCCGGTCGAGAGCGAGCGTCCCTCGAGCCACGTGAGCGACGCCGCCTCGGGGCTCGCGGCCAGCTCCGCGACGAGCCGCGACTTGCCGAGTCCCGCTTCGGCTTGCAGCGCGACGGCGCCGCCGTGACCGCCGGCGAGTGCGACGAGCCGCTCGCGCAGCGTCGCGAGTTCGCTGCCGCGGCCGACCAGCGGCGAGAACACGCGGCGTCCGCGGCCGGCGCGCTCCCGGTGCCGCTGCACGCGATCGGAGCGCAGCTCGAACGCGGCGATGGGCGCGTCGTGTCCGGCGAGCGTGAGCGGGGCGAGCGGCGCGAACTCGAAGACGCCGCGCACGAGCCGCTCGGTGTCGGCGCCGACGAAGATCTGTCCGGCCTCGGCCCAGTCGGTGAGCTGCGAGGCGACGTCGACGGGATCGCCCATCACGGCGAACTCGCGCAGCAGCGGACCGCTGACGTCGCCGGCGATGCCGAGCCCGGTGTGGATGCCCGCGTGCACGGAGAGCGGCGGCTCGATGCCCCGCTCGGCGTTGTAGGCGCGCACCCGCTCGCGCATCTCGATCGCCGCGTTGATCGCAGCGCGCGGCGCGTCCTCGATCGCCTCGGGCACGCCGAAGGTCGCCATCACGCAGTCGCCGAGATGCTTCTCGACGTGCCCGCCGTGATCGCGTGCGATGCCGTCGAGCAGATCGAGACAGCCGGCGACGACCGGGTAGGCCGCCTCCGCGCCGAGCCGCTCGGTCATCGCGGTGAAGCCGCTGATGTCGGCGAACAGGATCGTCGCGCGACGCCGTTCGGCGTCGGCAGAGCGGGCGGCGCGATCGGCCTGCGCGCGTTCGGTCGCGAGCGCCGGCGCGAGGTGGACGCCGAGCACGAGACGTCCCGGGTGATCGCCGGCCCGTTCGAGGAGCAGCGCGCGCGCGTCCGGTGCGAGCGCGGCGTCCGGTGCGAGTGCGTCGACCAGACGCTCGGCGTCGGCTCGGCCCAGTCGGCCGAGCCGGATCTCGCGGCAGCATTCGCCGAGCGCGCGCGCGCACACGGCCAACGGCGCGTCGCTCGTCTCGGCCGTCACGACGAAGAGCAGCGGGCACTGCGTCGCGAGCGCGAGCGCCGGCGCCAGCGCGGCGAACGATTCCGGGTCGAGTCGCTCGACGTCCTCGATCACGACGAGGAGCGGCCGGGCCCGGGCGGACGCGGAGAGAGCGGTCGCCACGGCGGCGGACAGCGAGGCGGGATCCGTCGTGTCGATCGAAGCGCCGCCGAGCGCCGCGACGAGATCACGGGCGGCGCTTCCGCGCGCGGCGTCCTCGGAGGCCGGATGCAGGACGACGACCGCGATGCCGGCCAGCGCGGGCTCGGTGGCGAGATCCGCGAGCAGCCGCGAACGCCCCGAACCGTCTTCGCCGAGCAGCGCGATCGCTCCGCCGCGGCCGCCGGCGAGCGCACCGATCGCATCGGCGAGCGCCGCGCGTTCGGCGTCGCGGCCGATCAGGCGCGCGGCGGGCGGATCCTCCGGCGCGAGTGTGCGTACCGCGCGCGAGCCGCGTACGCCGATCAGCTCCGCCGCTGCGACCGTCCGCGATTTGCCCTCGAGCGCGAGCGCCTCGAGCGGCGTCCAAGCGAAGCGGTCGCCGGCCTCGCGCACGCTCGCCGCGTCCCCGCGGATCGCGTCGAGACGGGCGCGCGCCTTGAGGCGCGCCGCGACATTGACGGTGTCGCCGAGCACGTGGAACTCGCGAACGACGCGGCCGCCGACGTCGCCCGCGACGATCGCGCCGGTCGCGATGCCCCCCTGGAGCGCGAGACGCACCGGGAGCCCGAGCGCGCGGTCGTAGGCGCGCACCTGCCGGCGCATGTCGAGGACCGCCTCCGCCGCGGCGCGCGCCGGACGCGCGAGCGGTGCGGGATGTCCGAACACGACCATCAGGCTGTCGCCCTGGTACTTGTCGACCGCGCCGCCGTGGCGGCGCGCGATCGCATCGAGCAGACGCAGACAGCCCGTCACCGCGAGGTACGCGCGCTCCGGGCCGACGGATTGCGACAACGCCGTGAAGCCCGCGACGCCGACGAAGACGATCGTGGCGTCGACCCGGCGTGCCGCCGGCGGCTCGGGTCGGTGGCCGTCGCGTGCGGGGACATCCATGCGCGCGACAGGATATCGGCGTGAGACGGTGTCGCCGCGGCGGGTCGGCCCTGCAGCATGCGACGGGCGCGGATCGCGCGAGGCGTGCTAGTCGTTGCCGCCGCCGACCGGAGCCGCGTCGCACTCCGCGGCTCCCTCTCGGCTCCGGCCATCCGCAACAGGAGAGGGCGCGCGTGCAGACCTTCGTCCTTCCCGGCTACCGCTCCCTGCGTCGCGTGGCGATCGGGCTGCTCTGTGCCGCAGCGCTCGGGGGCGCGTTCGCGCCCGAGGCGCGCGCGCAGGCGTCCGCCGAGGACGTCGAGCGCTGTCTGCGCCAGAACCTGCCGAAGCGGTCGAGCGTCCAGACGATGCGCTTCGACACGCGCGATCGCATGGGCAACACGCGCCGCATCGAGGGGAAGATCTTCTGGCGGCGCGGCGAGAGCGACGCGCACTCGAAGACGCTGGTCCGCATCGAGGCCCCGCCCGAGCTGCGCGGATCGTCCTATCTGCTGCTCGAGAAGCCCGACGTGCTCGACATCTTCGTCTACCTGCCCGAGTTCCAGAAGGTGCGCCGCATCACGCCGCACGCGCTCGCGGGCTCGCTCTTCGGCACCGACTTCTCGTACGAGGACATGATGCGCCTGCGCCACGTCTTCGAGCGCCAGCGCGCCGAACGCCTCGCCGACGAGCGCGTCGGCGAGCGCGACGCGTTCGTCGTACAGCTCGTGCCGCCGCCGGAGTCGGGTTCGGCGTACGAGCGCGTCAAGGCGTGGGTCGATCAGAAGAGCTGCGTGCCGCTGCGCATGGAGTTCGTCGCGAAGGGCGGCTCGCTCGCCAAGGAACTCACCTCGGATCCCGCGACGTTTTCGCAGCGCGGCTCGATCTGGGTGGCGAGCGCCTTCGTGCTGCGCGACCTGCACGAGCAGACCGAGACCGCGCTCGAGCTCGGCGAGATCGAGGCGGACGTCGACCTGCCCGACCGGCTCTTCAGCGAGCGGGCGCTCGCCCAGGGCAACTGATTCGGCTGCTGGCGGGCATCGCGTCGCGACCGGGCCGGGTGCTCGCCGTCGCCGCGCTGGTCACGGCGGGCGCGCTCGCCGGGCTCGTCGATCTGCGCACCGGCGCGGTGCGGCTGAGCGTCGATCCCTCGGCCGTGCACCTGCTCCCCGCCACCGGCCCGGAGCGCGATCAATACGAGCGCGCCCGCCAGCTCTTCGGCGCCGAGGAGCCGTTCGTCGTCGCGCTCGCGGCCGACGACGTGTTCCGTCCCGACGTCCTGCGCCGCGTCGCGACGCTGAGTGCGGAGCTCGCGGCGCTGCCCGAGATCCACCACGTCGTGTCGCTCGCGACGGCGCCCGACGTGATCGCGAGCGAGAACGGCGACATCGAGCTGCGTCCGATCCTCGACGCGATTCCCGAGCGTCCCGAGGAGCTCGCGGCGCTGCGCGCGCGCACGCTCGGCAATCCGCTCTACCGCGGCACGCTGGTCGCCGACGACGCTCGCACCGTGGCGCTCTTCGCGTACCCGGATCGGCTCTCGTCGCGCGATCTGCTGGCCAGCGGCGTCGCCGATCGCGTCGAGGTCGCCGCGCGCGCGCACGCCGGAGCCGGCGTCGAGGTGTTCGTCAGCGGCATTCCGTTCGCGACCGCGAAGCTCTCCGACCTGCTGCTGCGCGAGCTGCGCACGCTGTTGCCGCTCACCGTGCTCGTGCTCTGCGTCGTGCTCGCCTTCGCGTTCCGATCGGTGCTCGGCGTCGTGCTGCCGATCACGTCGGTGTCGCTCGCGCTCGTGTGGACGCTCGGCGTGATGGCCTGGACGGGCCGCTCGCTGAACCTCGTGACGGCGATCCTGCCTCCGCTCGTCGTCACGGTCGGCCTCGCGTACGCGATGCACGTCGTCGCGGATTTCGGCGCGCGGCTCGCCGAAATTCCCCGCGATCGCGCGGGGCGCATGCAGCTCGCCGGCGAAGTGGTCGGCGAGATCGGCGTCTCGGTGCTGCTGGCGGGCATGACCACGCTCGCGGGCTTCCTCTCGCTCGCGCTCTCGCCGATCGCGGCGATCCGCGAGCTCGCGCTCTTCGCGGTGCTCGGCGTCGCGTTCGCGGTCGTGTCGGCGATCACGGTCACGCCCGCGCTGCTCGCGGTACTGCCCGGCACCCCGGTGCGCGCGCCGCGCGGCGGCGATTGGCTGGGACGCAAGGCCGGCTCGCTCGCGGACTTCGCGGTGCGCCGCCGCGCTCTCATCGTGTCGGTGGCGGCCCTCGCGGTCGCTTTCGGTGCGTGGGGCGCACGCCGCATCGAGACGGCGACCGAGTTCGTCGGCAACCTCGATCGCAGCACGCAGATGCGCGCCGACTACGAGGCGATCAACGCGCGGCTCGGCGGCGCCAACCTGATCCAGATCGCGATCGATTCGCCGCTGGAGCAGGCGTTTCTCGAGCCGGCGAACCTGCGCGTGCTCACCGAGCTGACGCAATGGCTCGGCGCGCAACCGGAGATCGGCGGCGCGGTGTCGCTGGCCGACTACGTGGCGCTGGTGAATCACGCCATGTCGGACGGCGATCCCGCGGCGCTGCGTGTGCCCGACACGAAGCGCGCCGTCGGTCAGCTCCTGCTCTTCGGCGCCAGCGACGAGACCGAACGCCTGACCGACGCGCGCTATCAGACCGCGAACGTCGTGGTGCGTGCCAGCGTCGGCGACTCACGCGGCGTGGCGGCGCTGGTCGATTGCATCGAGACGCGGCTCGCCGCGCTGCCCGAGCCCCTGCACGCGACGGTGACGGGCAACGTCGTGCTCTTCGGCAAGAGCCTCGACGACCTCGCCGGCGGCCAGTGGGCGAGCCTCGGCGCCGCCTTCCTGATGATCTACGCGTGTCTCGCCGCGCTCTTCACCTCGCTCCTCGTCGGTTCGATCGCGCTCGGCATCGCCGCCGACGACACGATCCACACCATGGCGCGCTTCAACACCGAGGCGCGCCGGCTCGGCGACGAGCGGCGCGCGATCGACGCGGCCCTGCGCGGCGTGATCCGGCCGATCACGTTCACGCTCGTGGGACTCTGCCTCGGCTTCTCGGTGCTCGGATTCTCCGAGCTGCGTTCGCAAGCGGAGTTCGGCCTGCTCGCGGCCGCGACGCTGGCGGTCGGCTGGGTGGTGGACATGACGCTGACGCCGGCGCTCTGCGCGGGCGTGCGCGTGGTGACGCTGTGGGACGTGCTGACGCTCGATCTCGGCGCCGATCCCGCGCGCGAGATCCCGCTCTTCGCCGGCATGAGCCGCCAGCAGATGCGGATCTTCGTGCTGCTCGCGTCGCCGCGTACGCTCGCCGCCGGCGAGCTGCTCTTCCGCGAGGGCGATCCGGCGCGGCACGGATACCTGGTCCTGGAAGGACGCCTCGAGACGTCGGTGGACCGCGACGGCGAACGCATCGTGCTCGAGCCGATCGAACGCGGGGACACCACGGGCGAGATCGGCCTTTTCGCGATGCGGCGCAGCGCCGACGTGCGCGCGCTCGCGCCGACGCGGCTGGTGCGCTTCGACGGCGAAGATCTCGAGCGGCTGCGGCTCCGCTCGCCGCGCACCGCCGCGCTGCTGTATCGCAACCTGAACCGGATCCAGTCCGAGCGCCAGCTCGTGACCAGCGTCCGGGTGCGCTGAGATGGCGCGACTCGTCGACGTGCGCGCCGACGAGCGCGAGCGCTTCGGCTGGTTCGCCGCGCTGGCGGCGCTGCTCGCGTTCGGACAGATGCTGGGCCAGGCCGGCACCGAGTCGCTCTTCCTCGCGCGGCTCGGTGCGGAACGCCTGCCCGAGGCGTTCGTATTCGCGTCGATCTCGACGGTGGCGGCGTCGCTCCTCTACGCGATGCGCGTCGGGCACGCGCGCAACGACCGCGTCGCCGTCGAGCTGCTGGGGCTCGCCGTCGTCGCGATCGGCGCCGGCGCCTTCGCGCTGCGGCAGGGCTCGGAGATCGCGCTCGTCGCGCTCTTCTGTCTCTTCTTCGCGACGCAGGCGGTGCTGATCGGTCACTTCTGGACGCTGCTCGGCGACTTCTTCGACACGCTGGCGGCCAAGCGCGTGGTGCCCCTCTGTACCGTGGGACTCTCGTTCGGCGGCGCCCTCGGCGGCGGAGCGGCGCTCGGCGTCGTGTCGACGTTGCCGGCGGAGATGTTGCTGGTCGGCTGGGCGCTGGGTCTCGTGGCCGCGGCGGTGCTGGTCGCGACCTCGCACGGCCGGCTCGCGCGGTGGCGCGCCGTCTCGCAGGGCGAGGAGGACGAGACGTCGGTCGAGGGGCTGCGCGCCGCCGTGCGCTACCTGCGCGGCTCGCGGCTCGGCCGCCGGCTCTTCGTATCGGCGCTGACGATGGTGCTCGCGCTCTTCGTCGCGCAGTACCTCTACTCCGCGCGGATCGCGGCGGCGTTTCCGGACGAAGCGGAGCTGGCGCGCTTTCTCGCGATCTACCTGATGGTGAGCAACGCCGTCGAGATCGGGGTCGAACTCTTTGTGACGCCTTTCGCCATCCGGCGCCTCGGCGTTCCCGCGGCGAACCTGATCCAGCCGCTCGCGACGCTCGCGACCTTCGTCGGACTCGGCTTCGCGCCGGGGCTGCCGGTGGCGGTGCTGGCGCGCGCCAACCGCGAGCTGCTGGACAACGCGCTCGCCGCGCCCGTGCGCACGCTCGCGGCGAACGCGCTGCCCGATCGCTTCCGCGCCCGCGTGCGCGCCTTCCTCGAAGGCATCGTGGTGTATGCGGGCATGTCGCTCGCCGGCGTCGTCCTGCTGCTCGCGCGCGATCTCCCCGCCGAATCGCTGGTGCTCGCCGGTGCGGCGCTCGCCGGGCTGCATTTCCTCGCGAATCTCGGCGTGCGACGGCAGTACGTCGCGGCGATCGTCGGCGAGCTGCGGGCCGGTCGCTTCGACTGGCACGCGCTCGGCGACGAGATCGGCGCGCACGAGGTCGAGTCGCTGGCCGCGCTCTGGGAGCGCCTGGTCCGCGAGACGCCCGGCGATCCGGGACCCGCGCTGCTCGATCTGCCTCCGCTGCTCGTGCGCCACGGTCTCACGGCGCCGGTCCGCACGGCACTCGGACATCCGAGCCCGGCGCTGCGCGCGGCGTGTCTCGCGGCGCTCGCGGCTGCGCCCGAGGCGCAGGCGGATCCGGCGTTCTGGTTGCGCGTACTCGGCGACTCCGACGCAGACGTGCGTCGCGCGGCGCTGCGCCTGCTGCCCGACGCGCTGCTGGCCGGACCCGAGGTCCACGGCGCGCTGCGCGCGCTGCGCGACGACGCGGACCCGCGCGTGCGCGCCGCCGCCGCGCGCCGCCTCGGCGCCGAGGGCGAGCCGCTCTTCGCCGCGTTGCTGGCGTCGCCGGACACCGGGAACGTCGCAGCGGCGCTCGAGTCGCTGCCGCCGGCGCTCGCCGGTGCGGCGGTCGCGCGGCTCGCGGATCCGGATGCGCGCCTGCGCGCGGCGGCGCTCGACGCGCTCGCGCGCGGTGGCGCGGAAGCGTCGCTCCAACCGCTCGCGACCTCGCGCCTCGCCGATCCGGACGCGCGCGTGCGGCGCGCGGCGGTTCGCGCCGTGGCCGGTACGGGTGCAGACGCGGCGGCGATCGCGCCGGCGCTTCGCGACCCCGCCCGCGAGGTGCGCAGCGAAGCGGTGCGCGCACTGGTGGAGCAGGGGGATCGCGGCGCCGTCGCGGCGCGTCCCTTGCTCGACGCGGGCGAGGAGTTCGCGGTGGGCGCGGCGTTGCGCGTGCTCGGCGCGGTGGGCTCGCCGTGGGCGGTCGCTTCGTTGCGCGAGCACTACGCGGCGCGCGTGCGCGAGGCCGTGCAGGCGTTCCTGTGCGCTCGCGTGTTCGCGACGACCGACGGCGTGCCCGTCTTCGTCGCGGCGGCCGGCAGCGACGCCCTCGCGCGCGCGCTGCGTCTCGCATGGCGTTCGCTGGCGCGGATCGAGGACGAGCGCGTCGTGCGCAGTGCCGAGCGTTCGCTGCGCGGCGCCACCGGCCGCATGCGCGCGGACGCGCTCGAAGTGCTCTCGCAGCTCGGAGACCGCGAGGCCTCGCAGCGCCTCGTGCTGCTGCTCGAGCCGATGCCCGTCGAAGAGAAGATCGAGGCGCTGCGTTCGTGGGGGCGTGTGCCGCGCGATGCGGCCGAAGCCATGACGCATGCCGCGGCGCTGTCGTCACCATGGATCCGGCTCGCGGTGCGCCGCCGGACGGATGCCGAGGAGATCCAGATGGAACGCCTGCTCTCGCTGCGCCAGGTCTCGTTGTTCGCGCACATGAGCCTCGAACGCCTGCACGCGGTCGAGCGCATCCTGCGCGACGCCGAGTACGTGCAGGGCGAGGTGATCCTGCGCGAACACGAGCCCGGCGACGACCTGTACCTGCTGGTCGAAGGCCACGTCGACGTGCTGCGCGGCGCGGGCACGCCGGGCGAGATGCTGCTCAACCGGCTCGGGCCGGGCGCCTACTTCGGCGAGATGGCCGTCCTCGACGGCACGCCGCGCAGCGCGACGATCGTCGCGGCGGGACCGGTGCGCGTGCTGGTGCTCGAAGGGGAGCGCCTGCGCGAACTCGTGCACGAGATGCCCGAGCTGGCGTTCGATCTGCTGCGCGTGCTGGCGGAGCGGGTGCGGAGGGCGGAGGAGCGGCTGGCGGCCGGGGAGTCGTGATCAGCGAGCGAGTGGCCGCTCGGCGAATCGCACCGGCCGCCGCGCCACCGGCGTGCAGCGCGGGCAGAGCGGATTCGAGACGTCGGTGATCGCGGGCGTGTGGAGCTGGTGGCAGCCCGAGCAGCTCACGAGGACCAGCGGGGCGTTTTGCATGGGGGGCTCCCGGGAGGATGCTCCCGCATCGACCGCCCATCGGGCTCGCTTGAGACCTCGACACCGACCTGTGATCCGATCTGCGAGGGCGTCGCACGATGCCTGCGCATCCGCTGCCGCCGCGACGCGATTCGCAGCGATCGCGGGCGTCGCACGCGGCGCGCGTCGCGTGCGCTAGGGTGCCGCCCCGGCGGCGACGTCCGCCCGGAGGATCCCATGCCTCGTTTCCTTCCCGTCCCCTGGTTCCGTTGGAAGCGGTTCCGGATCGACGGCGTGGTGCGCGAACGGAGCAGCGCGCGTCCTCTGGCGGGCTTCCAGGTGCGCGCATTCGACAAGGACGCCGTACGCGACGACTTCCTCGGCGACGCGACCACCGACGCGGACGGCCGCTTCGCGATCCACTTCACGGACGCGCAGTTCAAGGACGTCGTCGAGTCGCGTCCGGACATCTATCTGTGCATCTTCGCCCCGGGCGTCGACGAGCCGGTCCACGACACCTCGTACGCGATTCGCGAGAACGCATCGCACGAGGAGTACTTCGAGATCGAGGTCGACGCGGAAGCGAACCAGCCGTAGCTCGTCGCATCGTCGATCGTTCGCAGGTGAAGAGCGGAAGCGGGAAGTGGCGGAGAGGGAGGGATTCGAACCCCCGGTACCCTTGCGGGTACTCCTGATTTCGAGTCAGGCCCGTTCAACCAGGCTCCGGCACCTCTCCGCGCGGAGGGCGCTGACCTTACCCGGCGGATTCGCCGTGCGCGAGCCGCGCCACCGCGCGCGCCCTGCGGCTCCGACGGCCGCGTGCTAAACCCGTCGCGTCTGCGGCAGCGAGGGATTGCCATTCCGTGTCACGCGAAGATCTGATCCAGGCGACGGGCGCAGTCGAGAAGATTCTCGGCGGCGGCCGCTATCAGGTCGGGCTCGATTCGGGCCAGACCGTCACGGCGCAGCTCTCCGGCCGCATGCGCCGCTTCCGGATCCGCGTGATTCCGGGCGATCGCGTCCAGGTCGGGCTCTCGCCCTACGATCCCACCCACGGGTTCATCACCTTCCGCCTGCGCGAAGGGCAGATGGGTCCCGGCCCGGCGGACGCCGGCCCGGCCTGAGCCTCGCGCTGCCGCGTCGCCGCGACGTCTGGCTGCTGCGCGCGATCCAGGCCTGGGACCGCCGCCGCCTGCGCGACTTCGCCGCGCGGCATCCCGGCTTCCACCTGCACCCGACCGCGAGCACCAATTTCGCGGCCGCCCGCATCCAGATGGGAGCGGGCGCCGTGCTCGAGATCGGCGCGCGCGTCGCGACCGAGCGCATGCCGGGCGGATTGACGCTGCTGCTCGGCGCGGGCGCGCGGGTCGAGATCGGCGACGACACGTGGCTGCGCACGGAGCTCCAGCCCATCCACATCTCGGTGTTCGACGGCGCGCGGCTCGTGCTCGGGCGCGACTCGTGGTTGAACGGCTGCCATCTCTCGGCGAAGCACGCGATCGTCGGCGGGCGCCGCACCTGGATCGGACCGGGTTGCCGCGTCATCGACTCCGATCAGCACGATCTCGACGCGACGCACCGCGAGCAGGGCGGGCCGATCGCGATCGGCGACCACGTCTGGATCACTTCGGACGTGACGGTGCTGCGCGGGGTGCGGATCGGCTCGCACGCGGTGATCGGGGCGAAGTCGCTCGTGAACCGCGACGTGCCCGATCACACGCTCGCCTTCGGGCAGCCCGCGACGGTGCGCGGTACGGTCGGCGACCGCTCGCAGACCCCCTAGGAGGCTCGATGGCCCGGCGGATCGCGCTTTTCGGACAAGCGGCATTCGCAAAGGACGTGCTCGTACGGTTGCTCGACGCCGGCCACGAGATCGTCGCCGTGTACACGCTGCCCGCGGGCGGGGGCAAGCCCGATCCGCTCGCCGCGGAGGCCGAGGCGCGCGGCCTGCGACTGCTCCGCTACAAGGCGTTCCGTCGCCAGGGCGAGGCGATCCCGGAACGTGTCGCGGAATACCGCGCGCTCGGCGCCGAACTCAACGTGATGCCCTACACCACGGTGATCCTGCCGCCCGAGATCGTGGACGCGCCGCCGCTCGGATCGTTGTGCTTCCATCCGTCGTTGCTCCCCGCGTTCCGCGGCGGAGCGGCGATTCCGTGGCAGATCATCCTCGGCGCGCGCGAGACCGGCGTCACGGTCTTCGTGCCCGACGCCGGCGTCGACACCGGTCCGATCGTGGTGCAGAAGGGCGGCGTCCCGATCGCCGACACCGACACCGCGGCGAGCCTCTACTTCGACAAGCTCTATCCGCTCGGCGTCGAAGCGGTGCTCGAGGCGGTGGACGCGATCGATCGCGGCACCGCGAAGCCGCGCGCGCAGGGCGAGGCCGGCGCGAGCTTCCAGGGACTCGTGACGGACGCCGTCGCGCGGATCGACTGGACGCGGCCGGCGATCGAGATCGACCGCCTGGTGCGCGGCTGCGATCCGAACCCGGGCGCGCGCGCCGAGCGCGCATCGGGTGCGAGCGTGCGGCTCTTCGACGCGCGACTCGAGCCCGGAGAATCCGGAGCGCCCGCCGGGACCGTGCTCGGCAGCGACGGCGGACGCGTCGCGATCGCGGCCCGCGGCGGTCGCGTGACGGTCGGGAAGCTGCGCATCGACGATGGTGCGAAGCTGCCCGCGGGCTCCGCGGGGCTCGAAGCGGGCGAGCGTCTCCGCTAAGTTGCGCGCCCCAAAACCCCGTTCTTCCGGGGCCACTCGCGACGATCAACAGCCAGCCGTTCGGGCCCGCCCTCCGGGTTGCCCGAGTCCCAGGGCCGCAGCCATGACCACCGACCTCAACCGCATCCGAAACATCGGCATCAGCGCCCACATCGATTCGGGCAAGACGACCCTGTCGGAGCGCATCCTCTTCTACACCAAGCGGATCCACAAGATCAGCGAGGTGAAGGGCAAGGACGGCGCGGGCGCGACCATGGACTTCATGGAGCTCGAGAAGGAACGCGGCATCACGATCCAGTCCGCCGCGACCTACACGACCTGGGACGATCACCACATCAACCTGATCGACACGCCGGGCCACGTGGACTTCACGATCGAGGTCGAGCGGTCGCTGCGCGTGCTCGACGGCGCGATCCTGGTGCTCTGCGGCGTGGCGGGCGTGCAGTCGCAGTCGCTCACGGTCGACCGCCAGATGCGGCGCTACAAGGTCCCGCGTCTCGCCTTCATCAACAAGCTCGATCGCTCGGGCGCCAATCCGCATCGCGTCACCGAGCAGCTGCGCGAGAAGCTCGCCCACAACGCCGTGATGATGCAGATCCCGATCGGCGTCGAGGCCAAGCACGAAGGCGTCATCGACCTGATCACGATGGAGGCCGTGAACTTCCACGGCGACCAGGGCGAAACCGTCGTGCGCGGTCCGATCCCGGCCGACATGCAGGACGAGGCCGCGGCGGCGCGCGAGACGATGCTCGACGCGGTCTCGATGTTCTCGGACGAGCTGACCGAGGCCATCCTCGGCGAGGCCGTGACGCCCGAGCTGATCCACGAGGCGGTGCGGCGCGGCACCATCTCGCGCGAGCTGACTCCCGTCTTCATGGGCTCGGCCTACAAGAACAAGGGCGTCCAGCTGCTGCTCGAGGCCGTGGTCCGCTATCTGCCGAGCCCGCTCGAGGTCGAGAACACGGCGGTCGATCTCTCCGCGGACGAGGCGCCGATCGTGCTGCCTTCGGATCCGAACAAGCCGCTCGTCGCGCTCGCCTTCAAGCTCGAGGAGGGCCGCTACGGCCAGCTCACCTACACGCGCATCTACCAGGGCACGCTCGCCAAGGGCTCGAACATCGAGAACATGCGCAGCGGCAAGCGCCACAAGGTCGGCCGCCTGGTCCGCATGCACGCGGACTCGATGGAGGACATCGAGACCGCCGGCGCCGGCGACATCGTCGCGCTCTTCGGCATCGAGTGCGCTTCCGGCGATACCTTCACCGACGGCACCATCGAGGTCGCGATGTCGTCGATGCACGTGCCGGCGCCGGTGGTGTCGATCGCGATCAAGCCGAAGGACAACAAGGCGCAGGACAACCTCGCCAAGGCCCTCGGCCGCTTCGTGCGCGAGGACCCGACCTTCCGCACCCACGTCGATCCCGAGAGCAACGAGACCGTGATCTCGGGCATGGGCGAGCTCCATCTCGACGTCTACATCGAGCGCATGAAGCGCGAGTACAAGGTCGAAGTGCAGACGGGGGCCCCGCAGGTCGCGTACCGCGAGACGCTCTCGCAGCGCGCCGACTTCTCCTACACGCACAAGAAGCAGACCGGCGGCTCGGGCCAGTACGCGAAGGTGGCCGGCTACATCGAGCCGCTGCCGGAAGGCGACGACCGCGTCTGGGAGTTCGTCAACGACGTGCGCGGCGGCGCGATTCCCACCGAGTTCATGGGCGCGGTCCAGAAGGGCTTTGCGAGCGCGCTCGACAAAGGCCGCCTGATCGGCTTCCCGACCATCGGCGTTCGCGTGGTCGTCAACGACGGCCAGTCGCACGCCGTGGACTCGTCGGAAATGGCGTTCGTGTCGGCGGCGCGCGGCGCGTTCCGTTCCTGCTACGGCGCTGCCAAGCCCATCATCCTCGAGCCGGTCATGAAGCTGGTGGTCGAGGGGCCGGCCGAGTTCCAGGGCGCGGCGCTCAAGACGGTCATGCAGCGCCGCGGCACCGTGATCGGCACGACCGAAGAGGCCGGCTTCTGCCGCGTCGAGGCCGAAGTGCCGCTCGGCGAGATGTTCGGTTACGCGACCGACCTGCGTTCGCAGACGCAGGGCAAGGCCGAATTCAGCATGGAGTTCGCGCGCTACCTGCCGTGCCCGAACGAGGTCACGAAGGAGCTGCTCGAGAAGTACGCCGACCGGCGCAAGATCGAGGAAGAGTGATGTATCAGCGCTACCTGACCGCCCGATCGCCGCTGCGTCTGCTCGAGAAGGGCCTCCACGGGGGCCTGGGTCGCGGCAACCTGGGTCTCGTGCTCGCGGCGCCCGGCGTGGGCAAGACCTCGTTCCTGGTCGGCGTCGCGCTCGACGACCTGCTGCGCGGCAAGCCGGTGCTGCACGTCGCGCTCGATCACAACGTCCAGCACGTGCGCGACCACTACGACACGGTCTTCGAGGAGCTCGCGCACTCGACGCACCTCGAGAACGCCGCAGTCGTGCGGGCGGAGATCGACCGCCTGCGCTGCATCCGCGCCTATCCGCACGGCTCGTTCGACGCCAAGCGGCTGCGCGACGCGCTCGCGCTCGAGGCCGAGGTCGGCACGCGGCCCGAACTCGTCGTCGTCGACGGGCTCGACGTCGCGCAGCGCACGCCGGCGGAGCTGGAAGAGTGGGCGAAGGCGGCGCGCGAGAGCGACGTCGAGGTGTGGATGGCGGCGAGCGCCGCCAGCGAGCGCATCGCCGTGCTGCCGGCGGACCTGAAGCCGCTCGCGCCGAGTTTCGGCGTGATCCTGACGCTCGAGCCGCAGGCCGGCTCGGTCGCGCTGCGCGCGCTCAAGGACCACGACAACCCGGACGTCGCCGCGCTGCACGTCGCGCTCGACCCGAAGACGCTCCTCCTGGTCCGGTCTTAGGGACGGGGCGCCTGGGGCGCCCCTCCCCCTCGCCGCTCGCCTTTGGCTCGCTACGCGGGAGGGGCGTTGATCCTCTGCGATGCCGGTGCGACCGCGGCCCCATGGGTCTCGCCGCTCGCATTCGGCTCGCTACGCGGGGACGGGGCGCGGCGGTGGCGCGGACTACGAGTTGAGGAGGCGGCCGAGCAGGCCCTCGCCGATCGAGCGGCGCAGGTCGCTGTAGACCACGCCCGGCGTCGCAGCTTCCACGCGAGCCGCACGCTTCTTCGGGGCCTTCGCCTTCGCGCGCTTCGGCTGCGCGGCGGCGCGACGCGACGGACTCTTCTCGGTCTTCTTGCGCGCCGCGGGCTTGCCACCCTTGCGCTTCGTCGACGGTCTCTTGCTCTTCTTCGCGGACATGGTTTCTCCTGGCGGATCGCGCAATGTAGGAGTCGCTTCGCGCGGCGCTAGCGGGTGGCCTTCGGAAGCTGCTGAAATTCGGCGAGCGAGTCGCGCCAGCGTGCGCGCAAGGCGTTGCTCTCTTCGCGCAGAAAGCCGAGTTCCTCGGCGATCTTTCCGATCTCGGTGCTCTCCTGGCCGGAGATCGTGCCGTCCGCGGCCGCCACTGCGTACAGGCACTCGAGGAGCTCGACGCGCTGCTCGCGTGAAGAGATCTCGCGGAACTCGCGCGTCACGACGTAGTTCTCGGTGCCGCCGAGCAGCCGCGCCTGCGACTTCGCGATCTCGACCGCGAGCGCCGCCTCCTCGTCGGAGAGATGCGCGTGGTCGCGCACGAGTCCGTGCATCTTCTCCGACTCGGTCTCCGTGATGCGCAGGTCCGCGTGCGCGACGCGCGCGAGCACGTAGGCGAAGGCGGCGAGGTGCCGAGCGCGCTCCGGGGGCAGCCGCTCGAGTCGGGCGGCGATGCGCCGCACCGTCTCGGTCTCGCCGCTCGTGTTCGTGCCGCCGCCGCCCTGGCCGAAAAGACGCGTGAAGAAGCTCACGACCACAGCTTGGCGCGCCGCGCCGCTATCGTCGAGCGATGATCGCGCTACCCGCTTCCGACGCCGAGTTCGTCCTGCTCCACAACCCGCGCTGCTCGAAGTCGCGCGCCGCGCGGGCGCTGCTCGAAGAGCGCGGCGTCGCGGTGCGCGAGCGCTCGTATCTCGAGGATCCCCTGACACTCGCCGAGCTGCGCGATCTCGCCGCGCGTCTCGGCGAGCCGCCGTCGCGCTGGCTGCGCCGCGGCGAGGCGGCGTTTCACGAAGCGGGACTCTCTCCGGACGCAGACGACGCCGCGATCCTCGCCGCGATGGCGGACCACCCGATCCTGATCGAGCGGCCGATCCTCGTGCGCGGCGCGCGTGCGGTCGTCGGACGTCCGCCGGAGCGCGTGCTCGAGCTGCTCTGAGCGCAAGCGACCCTGCAACCGCTTGCTCGCGCCCGAGGCGGAGCGCAACATCGCGCGAGCGCGCGCCCCGGAGCCCCAGACCATGTCCTCCAGCGATTCCATTTCACACGCCGCATCCGCCGAAGACGCTTCGGGCGGTCCGCGGCGACTCGCGATCGTGACCGGCGCTTCGGCCGGCATCGGCGCGGCCTTCGCCGAACGTCTCGCACGCGACGCCTACGATCTCGTGCTCGTCGCGCGCCGCCGCGATCGGCTGGATGCTCTCGCCGAACGGCTGGTGCGCGCGCACGAACGCCGCGTCGAGGTGCTGGTGGCGGATCTCGGCTCGGACGACGGCGTGCGCGCGGTCGAAGCGCGCATCGCGGCGGAGCCTTCGCTCGAGCTGGTCGTCAACAACGCCGGTTTCGGCACCAGTGGCGCCTTCGTGGACCTCGATCGCGACGCCGAGGCGGACGAGGTGCGGCTGAACGTGCTGGCGCTGCTCCGCCTGACGCACGCGGCGGTCGCCGCGATGCAGCCGCGTGGACACGGCTCGGTGATCAACGTCTCGTCGCTGGCCGGTTTCCAGCCGGCTCCGTTCAACGCGACCTATGCGGCGACCAAGGCGTTCGTGAACTCCTTCACGCAAGCCGTCAGTGAGGAGCTGCGCGGCACCGGGGTGCGCCTGCAACTGCTCTGTCCCGGCTTCACCCGGACCGAGTTCCAGGAGGTCGCCGGCGTACGCACCGACGATCTGCCCGAGTTCGCCTGGATGTCCGCAGAAGCCGTCGTCGAGATTTCGCTCGAGGCGCTGCGCCGGGGCGAGCTGCTCGTGATCCCGGGCGGCGGGAACAAGGTGATCGGGGCGCTCTTCCGCGCGATGCCGAACTCCGTGGCGCGCCGGCTCGGCGCTGCGCTCTTGCGCCGCACCCTCGCCGGATCCTGAGAGCCATCCGGTCGGCGCGCGCGGCGTTGCCGGGCTCGCCGGGTGGGTCTAGCCTGCACCTGCCCTTGCTGAACCGGGTTTCAGTGTCTGAGATGAGCTTCACTCCGAGCGCCGGGGCCGCGAACGCCGACGTCCCGACCGAGCCGGTCGGCGCCGCGGCGCGCAGCCGCGCGGAGACGCGCCGACGCCTCGTCGAGGCGGGCACGGAGCTCTTCGCCCGCCACGGACTGCACGCGACCACGAGCACGCAGATCGCGCGCGCGGCCGGCGTCGCCGCGGGCACCTTCTACCTGCACTTCGCGGACAAGCACGCGCTGTTCCGCGAGATCGCCTTCGCCGCGCTGTCGGAGCTGCGCCAGCGGATGGAGGCCGCCCATTTCGCGCTCGCGCCCGACGCGGCCGCGCAGCTGCGCGCCCGCATGGAGACGCTGGTCGCGTTCGCCGACGAGCGGCGTGATCTCGTGCGGATCGTCTTCGGCCGGGGCGCCGAGGCCGGCACGATCGCCGCGGAGATGACCGACGAGCTCTTCCCCGGCGTCGAGTCGCGGCTGCGCGAGCGCATCGATGCTGGTCGCGCCGACGCCGGCCTGCATCCCGCCGTCGCGGCGCAGGCGTTGATCGCGACCTGGATGCGCGTCGTCGCCTGGTGGGCCGAAGACCCGTCGCGCGCGCCGCGCGACGCGGTCGTCGAGACGCTCGTCCGCCTCCACCCCGTCTTCACGTTCCAGCGCGCCCGCTGAAATCGAACCCGAACCACCCGGAGCACCTCATGGCCGACCACATCACCCACGACGCCATCTACGACGCGGTCGATCGCGACGACTTCGACGCGATGATCGAAGTCGATCGCTACGCGCGCCGCACGGGCGCCTTCGACGAGATCATCTCCGCGACGGAGGACCACTTCTGGGATCCGCTCGATCCCACCTACGTGGACTTCACGCAGCCCTTCGACCTCCGCGAAGACACCATCATGCCGCGCGACTTCACGATCGAGCTCAACTGCGCCGTCGCGGACAAGCTCGACGAGGGCCAGCAGATCGCGCTCGCCAACGAGGTCACGCGCTTCAGCGTCTCGCAGCTGCTGCACGGCGAGCAGGGCGCGCTGTCGCTCTCAGCGAGCCTGTGCCACGTGCTCCACGATCCGGGCGCGCAGGAGTACGCCGCCAACCAGGCGCGCGAAGAGGCGCGCCACGTGACGGCCTTCTCGAAGTACGTCGGCGCGCGCTGGGGCACGCCGCTGCCCGCGGGCCAGACGCTCGGCGCGCTGATGAACGAACTGGTGCTCGCGCCCGAGGTCTACAAGAAGCTGGTCGGCATGCAGATGCTGATCGAGGGGCTCGCGATGGGCGCTTTCGCGACGCTGCACTCGCGCACGCGCGATCCCGTGCTGCGACGCACCGTGCAGCTCGTGATGACCGACGAGGCGTTCCATCACCGCTTCGGCCGCATCTGGGCCAAGCGCACCGTCCCCAAGCTCAGTGAAGAGGAACACATCAAGGTCGAGGACTGGGCCGCGCAGTGCTTCCACAAGGTGTTCATGAATCTCGTGAACGCCGAGCAGAAGCAGGCGATCTATCCGCAATTCGGACTCGACTGGAAGTACGTCCGCTCCGCCGTGATGGAGGCGTTCACCGACGCGGATCGCCGCCGGATGATGAAGGAGAACACCAACATCTTCCGCGTGCTGATCAAGACGCTGCTGCACGGCGGCATCATCACCGACCGTACGAAGCACCTCTACGAGGCGTGGGTCGATCTCGGCGAGCTCGGCCGCGAGCCCGAAGGCGTGGTCGGCGACGCGGTCGCCGACGCGGCGATGGAAGAGCTGCGCGAGATCAACCGCGGCAAGAAGAAGATCGGTCGCGCGTTCAAGGAGATGGCGACCGCGAACTAGCGCTGGCCGGCGCGCTCGGTCCGGGGCCCCGCCCGTCGTCGCGAGGGGCGGATTTCCCTAGACTCCGCCCGCTCTTCCCCTCCGGACCGCCGCGGCCGCGCGAGGCGCGCATCTCCCCGGCGTGTACCCCAGCGTATCGAGAAGGACTGCAAGTGAGCGACATCCGTTTCGACGGCAAGGTGGCCCTGATCACGGGGGCCGGCGGCGGCCTCGGCAAGACCTATGCGATGGACCTGGCGCGACGCGGCTGCAAGGTCGTGGTCAACGATCTCGGCGGCAAGGCCGACGGCACCGGCGCGAGCGCCAGCATGGCCGACACCACCGTGAAGGAGATCGAGTCGGCGGGCGGCATGGCCGTCGCGAACTACGACTCGGTCGCGACGCCGGAAGGTGGCAAGGCGATGGTGCAGGCCGCGATCGACAACTTCGGTCGCATCGACATCGTCATCAACAACGCCGGCATCCTGCGCGACAAGACCTTCGCGAAGCTCGAACCGGCCGAACTCGAGATCGTGCTCGACGTCCACCTGAAGGGCGCGTTCTACGTGTCGCAACCCGCCTTCATCAAGATGAAGGAGCAGAACTTCGGTCGCTTCATCTTCACCGCCTCGGCGGCCGGTCTGCTCGGCAACTTCGGCCAGACCAACTACGGCGCGGCGAAGATGGGCCTCGTGGGCCTGTGCAACGTGCTCGCGCTCGAAGGCGCCAAGAACAACATCAAGAGCAACGTGATCGCGCCGATCGCGCGCACGCGCCTCACCGAGCAGCTGCTCGGGCCGATGGCGGAGACGCTCGACGCCGAGTGCGTGACGCCGCTCGTGACGTATCTGGTCTCGGAGCAGAGCGACCTCACCCACAACATCTTCTCGGTGGGCGGGGGCCGCTACGCGCGGATGTTCGTCGGGCTCACGAAGGGCTGGTTCGCCGGCAAGGGCGCCAAGCCGTCGGCCGAACAGGTCCGCGACAACATGGCCCGCATCCGCGACACCGAGGGCTACCTGATCCCCGACAGCATCGCCGACGAGATGAAGGAGATGCTGAAGGCCTTCAGCGCCTAGTCTCGCGACGGCTCGGATCGAAGCGGCGCGTCTGCACACCGGTGCAGGCGCGCCGTCTCACTTCGAGGGGGCGAGCAGGGCGTCGAGCGCGGGCCACTCGATCGAGGTCTGCGCCGCAAACGCGCGCAGCAGCAGCTCGCGGTCGGCGCGATCGGCGTCGCTGGCCTTCGCGCGGTACACCTCGACGGCTGCGCCGAGTTTCGCGGCGGGCGGCTCGACCGGGGCCTCGTCGCCCTGCAGCGTGCCCTTGTCGTGCTCGAGGCCGAGACCGTCGAGCCATTCGGTCAGCAGCTCGTTGCGACACTCGAGGAAGTAGACGGCCAGCATTTCCTCGGCGATCGGATCCGCCACCACGCGTCCGAGCGACTTGCGCACCAGCTCTGCGCGCCGCTCCACGGGCTGGCGCTGCAGGAACACGGGCCGCGCCTTGAGCGCGCCGGCCGTGGCGCCGAGCGCCTGTGCATACGCGATCGGCGCCTTTTCCTTGAGCGCCTCGAGCAGCGTGCGGGCGTGTTCGGGCGCCATCGCCCCGAAGATCTGATGAGGTCGCATGGCGCCGCTGTCTAGCAGACGCGCCGGGGTCATGCCGCGTCGCTGGCGCGCGGCTCCGCGGTCCCGCTGGAGGCCGGGGCCGACGCCGCGCGCCGCCCTCCGATGATCGAGCGCAGCCCGAGGTCGTAGCTGAAGTAGTGGTAGATCCAGTTGACGAAGACGACGGCGCGATTGCGGAAGCCGGCGAGGAACAGGATGTGGACGACGAGCCAGAGCAGCCACGCGAGACGCCCCGCGATGCGCACGCCGAAGACCTGCGCGACCGCGCGATCGCGCCCGATCGTCGCCATCGCGCCGAGATCGCGATACGCGAACGGCAGCGGCGGCGCACCGCAGAGCGCGCGCTGCACGTTGCCTGCGACGCGCTGGCCTTGCTGGATCGCGACCTGTGCGACCTGCGGGAGCGTCTCCATCCCGCGCACCAGCGCGAGGTCTCCGATCGCGTACACACCGGGCGCGCCGGCCACCTCCAGCGTCGGCAGGGCCGGAACGCGTCCGCCGCGTCCGAGCGGAACGCCGAGCGCCGCGCCGATCGGTGCGCCGCGGATGCCGGCCGCCCACACCACCGTGCGCGCGCGCAACGCCTCGCGCGAGGAGAAGCGCACGCCGTCCCCGTCGACGCGTTCCACCAGCGTGGACAGCCGCACCTCGACGCCGAGTTCGCGGATCTGTTCGAGCGCGCGGCGGCAGAGATCTTCGGGAAAGGCGGCCAGCAGGCGATCGCGGCCCTCGACGAGCACGACCCGCATCGACGCCTCGAGGCCGGGGAAGTCGCGCGGCACGACGTGGCGACGCAGCTCCGCGAGCATGCCGGCCAGCTCGACGCCGGTCGGTCCGCCGCCGACCAGCACGAAGCCGAGCAGCGCCTCGCGCTCGTTCGCGTCGTCCGTCTGCGACGCGCGTTCGAGGCAGCGCAGGACGTGGTTGCGCAGCTCGATCGCGTCTTCGACGTGGCGCAGCCCGAACGCCAGCCGTTCGACGCTCGCGTTGCCGAAGTACTCGGTGGCGCTGCCGCCCGCGAGCACGAGCACGTCCCAGGGCAGGTGCTCTCCGTCGGCCGTTTCGATGCGACGCGCCGTCGTGTCGATCGCCACGACTTCGCCGAGCCGGAAGCGGGCGTTCGGGATCGGCCGCAGGATCGATCGCACCGGATGCGTCACGTCCTGCGCCGAGAGGCCCGAGGTCGCGACCTGATAGAGCAGGGGCAGGAACGTGTGGTAGTTCTCGCGATCCACGATCTGCACGTCGACGGCCGTGTCGGCGAGTGCGCGCGCGACCGCCAGACCGCCGAAGCCCGCCCCGACCACGACGACCCGCTGCCGGGGACCGTCCGTTCCCACCGGACGCCGGATCGCCTCGCGCAGCGCGGCCGCCAGCGAGAGTGCGATGCACGCCGCGACGCCCGTGTGCAGCGCGGTCACCGCCACGTGGAGATCGAGCGCGACGTTCGCGACGCCCACGGCGACCTGCGCGAGCGTCAGCGCGCACGCGAGCCGCAGCGGTCGCGCGACGCCCGGATGGCGCCGGTTCCACGCGAACGCCACGAGCATCGCGACGACGACGAGATACGCGTTGGTGCGATGCACGAGATGCAGACCCACGCCGCCCTGCAGCGAGGGGAACCACACACCATCGCGACACGTCGGCCAGTCGGGGCAGTCGAGCCCCGCGTAGTGCGCCGAGACGAGGCCACCCAGCCCGATCTGCAGCACGAGCAAGAGCAGCGCCGCGACGAGCGAGCGGCGCGCGCGGGTCGGCAGGGCAGGGCGCGGGCGCGGCGCCGCGGTCTCGCGCACGGCCGCGCGCGTCCAGAGCAGCGCGGCGGCGAACGAGGTGCCGGTCAGGAGATGGGCGGTCACCGTCCAGGGCGCGAGCCCGAGCAGCACCGTCAGCCCGCCGAGCACGATCTGCACCGCGAGCAGCGCCGCGGCGATCGCGAGCGGCCCGCCCGCCGCGCGTCGCAGGACGGGATCGCGCAGGACTGCGACTCCGAGTCCGACGAAGAGCAGGGAGATCGATCCCGCCATCACGCGATGCGCCCACTCGAAGCCGATGCGCAGATCGAGCACCGGGACCCAGACGCCGAAACAACGCGGCCAATCGGGGCAAGCGAGGCCGGCGCCGTGCGCGCGAACCAGGGCGCCGAGCACGATCAGGCCGAGCGTCAGCGCGACCAGCGCCGAGAGCGACCGCGCGACGCGCCTCACGCGACTCGCATGGGCGAGCGGATCGCGGCTCGAAGCGGGATCACGCATCGGGGCTCCAGGGGGACGGGCGGCCTTCTCCGGCCGCAGCCACCCCGACCGTAGAGGATGGCAACGGCACTGCAATGCGCGGGCGCGGAGCAGGTCGTAGTCTCGCGACGCGCGTTGCTTCAGCGCGGCGCATGTTCCGTCGATACGACAGGCGTGATGAACACGATGCCGCATCAAGGATCCGACGATCCCCGCAAGCTGCGCGAGGTTCTCGCGCGCACCCAGACGCTCGCCTCCGAGCACGCCGTGGCTTCGGTCGTGGTGGGCTTTGCCGCGCGCGAGGGCAGCCTGCTCTTCCCGGACTTCCTCGCGTATCTCGAGAGCGAGCTGCGCGTCGAGGATCAGATCTTTCGGCTCACCCGCGAGCGCGCGCTGCTGATCCTGCGCGACGTCGAGGTGCGGCAGGCGGAGTCCGTGGTGGAGCGACTGCGCGCCAACTTCGAGCGCGAGTTTCCGTCGTCGCGCGGCGTGGACGTCTCGATCCGCTACCTCGCCGTGCCGCCGGGTCCGGTGTCGATCAGCGTGAAGAGCGTGCTGCCGGCCGTCTTCGGCGGAGCCGCCGAACCCGACTGAATCGACTCAGGCCGGCTCGCGTCGGCGCCCGAGGCGGCGCAGCGATCGCACGATCCAGGCGATCGCGAGGCTGCCGACCACGAGGGTCCCCGCCGCGATCGCGACGGCGATCAGTGGATGCGCGACCAGCAGATAGAGCAGGCCGGCGAAGGAGAGATCCTCGCCGAGCGAGACGCCCCAGTTCGAGAACGGCTCGGGGCTGGTGTTGACCGCGAGACGCGTGCCGGCCTTCAGTCCGTGCACCGAGAGTGCGACGCCACCGGAGAGCAGTCCCGCGATCACGCGCCACGTCTCGGGCGCGTCGCCGAGCGCGGCGAACGCGAGCAGCGCCGCCGCGGGAATCCGCACGAAGGTGTGGATGCCGTCCCAGAACGAGTCGAACGCAGGGATCTTGTCGGCGACGAATTCGACGACGTAGAGCGACGTGGCGATTCCGACGACCCACGGCGACGCGAGCGCGTCGAGTGCGTCGGGCAGCTGGAGTACGCCGAGGCGATGGAACCAGCCCAGCGCCGCGACCGTTCCGTACACGCGCAGCCCCGATGCCGTCGCGCCGCCGGCCGCGATGCCGAGTTCCGCGAGCAGCTCCGGCGTCACGTCAGCGACTCGAAGAACGCGACGAGCCGCGGACCGTGCACGCGCGTGTCGAACGCGCGCAGCGCGACTTCGCGGCCCCGCGCGCCGATCGCGTCCGCGCGCGCGCGGTCGCCGAGCGCCTCCGCGAGACCCCGTGCGAACGCAGCGACGTCGTCGGCCGGCACGACCCAGGCGGAGTCGCCGTGCTCGAGGTAGAGCGGGATGTCACCGATCGCGGTCACGACCACCGGGCGCCCCGTCGCGAGATACTCCGCCAGCTTGGCAGACAGGCCCGCCTCGGACCACGGCGTCTTCGGGCGTGGCAACGCGACGACGGCAGCGCTGCCGATCGCACGGCCCGCGCTCGCGCGATCGACGGCGCCCGCGAGCGTCACGCGATCGCCGACGCCGAGTCGCGTCGCATGCGCGCGCAGGCGCTCGATCGCTCCGCTGCCCGGATCGTCGCCGAGGATCAGGAGCGCGGCGTGCGGAACGCTGCGGGCCGCGAGCGCGAAGGCCTCCAGCAGCGCGGCGAGTTCGCCGGCATGCGCGAGGTTGCCGGCGTACACGATGCGATCGGCCTCGATCGCGCCGGGTGCGAGCGGCGCGAAGCTCGCGACGTCGACGAGGATCGGAACGCGCAGCCGCGGCGCAGGTGCGTGCGCGGCCCAGTGGCCATCGAGCAGCGTCGATACGCACAGGATGCCGTCCGTGCGGCGCGCGAGTCGCGCATAGAGCCGGCGATGCAGCGCGCGACGCGTGCCGTCGCGGACGAAGCCGGACGGAAGCTCGCAGGCATCGAGCACCGTGCGTGCGCCGGCCGCGTGCGCGGTCGCGAGCGCCAGCGCGAGGCCCGAGAGCGTCTGCGCCGTGGCGAGGACCACGTCGGGAGCGGCGCCCCGTGCCGACGCCTCGCGTGCGACGGCGCGCAGGCGTCGCGCCGAGCGTACGCGCAGCCAGCGTCGCTCGACGAGCCCCACCGGCAGCGAACTCGTTCCACACACGTACTCGAACGCGACGCCGTCGTGGATGCCCTGCGCCGCCGGGTTCAAGCTCGGGCGTCCCGGCAGCTCCGTCGGAGTCGCGCAGAAGATGCGCAGCTCTGCGCCGGCCGCGCGCAGCGCGCGCGCGAATCCGTGCACCCGCGCCGTTGCGCCCGCGCCGTTGGGAAAGCCGAAGTTGTCGCCGACGATCCAAACGCGCACGCGCTGCGCTCCTCTGGCCGGGGCCCTACCATGCCGCCCGCTCGGCGATTTGTCAGCGAAAGGACGGCACGCGATGCGCATCCTGATCACCGGCGGCATGGGCACGCTGGGCCGTTTCCTCGCGAAGGAACTCGTCGCGCGCGGCAACGACGTGTTCAGCGTCGACGTGGGCCACGGTCCCGACGAGATCGGCTTCTCGCTGCGCACCGACGTGCGTGCTCCACGCTACGCGCGTTGCGACGTCGGCGAGTTCCGCCAGCTCGAACGCGTCTTCGATGCCGCCGGCCCCTTCGACGTCGTCTACCACCTCGCCGCCGAGTTCGGGCGCTGGAACGGCGAGGACTTCTACGAACAGCTCTGGCGCACCAACGTGGTCGGCACCAAGAACGTGATCCGGCTGCAGGAGAAGCGTCGTTTCCGGCTGGTGCACTTCTCGTCGTCGGAGGTCTACGGCGACTGGCCCGAGCTGATGGTCGAGACGGTCATGGACGAGCACGAGATCAAGCAGATGAACGACTACGCCATGACCAAGTGGGTGAACGAGATGCAGGTGCGCAACTCCGCCGAGCAGTACGGCACGGAGTCGGTCGTCGTGCGCATCTTCAACACCTACGGACCCGGTGAGTACTACAGCCCGTACCGCTCGGTGAACTGCCGCTTCATGTACTGCGCGCTGATGGGACTTCCCTGGGTGGTGTTCCGCGGCTACGGCCGCACCTCCACCTACGTCGAGGACACCGTGCGGACTCTCGCGACGATCTCCGATCGCTTCCGGCCCGGTGAGGTCTACAACGTCGGCGGCGACGCCTATCACACGATCGAGGAACTCTCGGACCTGATCGTGCGTGCGACGGGCGCCGACCCGGGCCTGGTCGAGTATCGGGATTCCGAGGTCCTGACGACGCGCTTCAAGCGCGTGGACGTCTCCAAGGCGATCCGCGACCTCGGGCATCGCACCACCGTGTCGCTCGAGGAGGGCGTCGAGCGCACCGTGGCCTGGATGCGAGACGCCTACCGCGACGTCCTGCCGCGTCGCTGAGCAGCTGACGCTGCGTCGGCGAGATCGCGCGCCCGACGGCTCAAGAGCGTGCAAGACGCCGCGCAAACGCTCGTATCGGGCGGCGCGGCGCGGTGTCGTTGCGGATTCCCGTCGAAGCCGCGTCTCATCGAAACTTCGCCACGCCGCCACGCCATCCGCCACCTCTTGCACGTGAGGGGCAACCCACATCCAGGGGGGCGAGAGGCATTGGCGATGAAGGCGATCCGAAACTTCGTTCTGCTGACGATCGTGGCGTTCGGCGCTGCGGCGCCCGTCGGCGCGACGCCGATCACGGTGGGCGGCGCCGGCGGCCCCTCGCTCGAGGTCGATCCGCTCTACTTCGCGGGCTACGGCGTATTCGGGCTCAGCGGGCCCGGCACGGGCGCGAACTACTTCGCCTCGTCGCCCGTCACGTGGCTCTCCGTCGCCAACGCGGCGGGCGTGGATCTGCAGGTCACGCAGGTGCTGCAGCTTCCGCCGATCCAGTTTCCGCAGCAACCGAGCCTGTCCCAGAACCCGGGCACGAACGGAGGCGTCCCCTCGACGGCCACGACCGCGCAACCGGTGGTGGTCGACTCGATGTGGACCGTTCGCAACGCGACCGATCGCACGCTCGACGACATCCTCTTCCTGATCACGCGGACGGTTCCGCAGCCGGGCTATCCGGCCCTCGACGTCGCGCTCGACGACAACCTCGTGGGCGTGCTGGAGTACACGACCGCCACTTCGACGCGGTACTACGGCGCGATCCCGCTCGGCGATCTCGATCCCGGTGAGACGGCGACCTTCACGATGCGCTACATCGTCGCGGGCAACCTGCCCGTCATCGACTCCCGCTGTCTGCTGCCCCAGCTCGCCGCCGCTGCCATGGAAGGGGAGTACTACGTCCCCGAGCCGACGACGGCCCTGCTGGTGGCGCTCGGATTCGTCTCGATCGCCGCGCGACGGAGATTCGCTTGAATTCAGGCCTCCAGATGCGGATCTTCGCATCGGCGTTCACCTTCTCGTTCGCGTTCGGACTCGGGATGGGCGCCACCTCGGCGCTCGCGCAAGCGGATGCCATCGCGCGTGCACGCGCCGAGCGCTTCGCCGCGGCGGGTCGCTGTGAAGAGGCGCTCGCGGTGCTCGACGAGATGGCGGCGAGCGGGCCGCTCGACGCCGCCGGCCACACCGTCGCCGGACAGTGTCAGCTCCGCCTCGAGCGATACCCCGACGCGGCACGTTCGTTCGAAGCAGCCCGCGCGCTCGATCCCGCGATTCCGCAGATCGATCTGCAGCTCGGCATGGCGCAATTCCTCTCCGAGGACATCGCTGCGGCCGAGCAGTCCTTCGCCGCCGCACGCGCCGGCGGCACGACGGGCCCCGAACTCGACTTCTACGAGGCCCTGATCGCGCTCTCGCGCAACACCGATCCCGCCGGCGCGGCGGCGTCGCTCGAGCGGGCGGGGCGCGATCGTCCCAACTCGCTCGATCCGGCGGCCAGCTACTACGCGGGCCTCGCCTGGCGCTCGGCGCAGGACGAGGAGCGCGCGCGCGCCGCACTCGAGCGCGTGATCGAGACGCATCCGGACACCGTGTGGGCAGACTCCGCTCGCCAGGCGCTGGAGCAGACGCAGGCCGCCGGCATCGGGGTCACCAGCCGTCCGTGGGCGAGCCTGCGGCTCGGCATCGAGTGGGACTCGAACGTCGCGTTCCTCGGCAACGGTCTCGCGACGCCGGACGAGATCGGCTCGAAGTCCGACGTGCGCGGCGTGTGGGGCGTCGACGCGGGAACGCCGGTCGTGCACGTCGGCGAGGGCGTCATCGGCGTGCGCGGTTCCTACACGGGTAGCGCGCACACCGACGTCACCGACTACGACCTGCACTATCCGTACGCCGGGATCTGGTGGGACCAGCCGACCGGCGAGCGTTCGCTGTTCCGGCTCGAAGTCGGCGCCGGCTACGGCTGGCTCGGCTACGACCCCTACGTGATCGCGGCACCGGTCGTTTCGCCGCAGTGGTACTACGACCACGGCGAGTGGGGCGTGACGCGCCTGCACGCGAGCGCGGCCCGCTACGACTTCCGCCAGAACGACGGCGACGAGCCCGACGGCGTCGGCGTCGGGCTGCCGTGCCCGGGCGGCGCGCCGCGCTGCGGCCCGGCAGGCGTCGACGAGCGCGACTACCGCGACCGCGACGGTGTCGGCGTCGTGGCCGGCGTCCAGCACACCTTCCCGCTGCGCGACGGCCAGACGCAGCTGCGCACCGGTCCGGTCTTCGAGTACTACGGCGCGGAAGGCGACGAATGGGACGGCTGGGGCGTCGGCGGCGAGCTCGGCGTACGCCAGGCGCTTCCCTGGTCGCTCACGCTCGACACGTCCGTGCGTTACCTCTACCGGCCGTACTCCAACCCGTCTTCGTATCCCGACCCGGACGACGAGATCTTCGGCATCCAGAGCGAGCTCAGCGACTCCGACCGGCGCGATCACTACGTCGACGTCGACGTGCAGCTCGAGCGTCCGATCACGCGCTGGCTGACGGCGTCGGTCCGGTACAACTATCTGAACAACGACAGCAACGTGAAAGTCTTCGACTACGACCGGCATCTCGTGGGGGGATATCTCACCTTCACATGGCAAGGAGCACCGCGATGAAGCGCACTCGAAGCTGGATGATGGCGGGTCTCGCGCTGACGCTGCCGGCCCTCGCGCACGCCGACGAAGTCGACGTGCCGGCCTACACCGCCGTGCCGCCGTGCCACGAGCTGAGCGGCGAGCCGGTGATCGGAACCGTGGTCGCGATGAGCGGGCCGGTTTCGATCGCGTCTCCCGGTTGCGCGCCGGCGCTGGCGGAATGCGGCACGGCGCTGCACGCCGGCCAGCATCTGATCACCGGCGGCGGCGCATCGGTCGGAATGCTCGCCGGCAACCACTACGTGCAGATCGCGGAAGGCTCGCGGGTCGCGGTCGCCACGACCGACGCCGGCGCGACCCGCGTCGCCGTGGAGGCGGGTACGGCGCGCGTGATCGACGTCGGTGCGCAGCCCGGCCCGGGGCTCGAGGTCACGACGCCGAAGCTCGCGAGTACGAATCCCGGTGCCGACGTCGTTGCGGCCGCGCCCGCGCAGGGCCCGGGCACGATCTGCTCGTATGCGGATCCGATCGAAGTGCGGCAGGGCGATCGCGTCACTGCGGTGCCGGCCGGCAGCTGCATCGGCGCGACGACTGGCCCGAGCGTGCCGCCGATCGTGACGCCGGGTCCGACGGGGCTCGTCGCTCTCACGTCGGGACCTTCGGTGCCGCCGCTCTCGATCGCCGGCGTCGCGCGCTGCGACGTCGCAACCGGCGACCCGGGGATCTCGAACGTGGCGAGCGGTCCGGTGACGGCGCTGCTGCCGCCGGATCCCACGCCGCTTCCGCCGACGCCCTACTGCGTCGGTGGCTCCTGCTCGCCGAAACCCCCGCCGCCGCCGCCGAGCTGCTGCCCGGGCGGCATCGCCGAGCAGCCGGTCATCTTCGAGCCGCCGCCGGACTAGGAGACCGACCCGAGGAGCGGTTCGGGTCAGTCTCGTGGCACTCAGCGCAGCTCGGACTCGAGCGCTTCGGCGAGCTGCTGCACGCGGAACCGGAAGCCGAGCGCCGTCGCTCGCGCCGGTACGACGCGCCGCGAGCCGAGCAACTCGTCCGCGAGTTCGCCGAGCAGCGCGCGCAGCGCAAAGGCCGGCACCGGGATCAGCGCCGGTCGCCGCACGGTGGCCGCGAGCGTGCGCGTCAGCTCGTCGTTGCGCACGGGATTCGGCGCGACGGCATTGAAGGCGCCCGTCCAGCGCTCGTCGGTGATGGCGGCGCGGAGCATGCCGACGAGATCGTCGACGTGGATCCAGGGGAACCACTGGCGCCCGTCGCCGAGACGTCCGCCGACGCAGAGCTGGAACGCGCGCGCCATCGGAACCAGCGCACCGCCTTCGCGCGCGAGCACGATGCCGATGCGCAGCGAGGCGGTCCGCACGCCGTGGTCCGCCGCTGCCCGTGCGGCCTCTTCCCACGCGACGCAGACGTCGGCGAGGAAGCCGCTCCCGGGCGTCGCCGATTCCTCGAGCAGCGTATCGCCACGCGATCCGTAGTAGCCGACCGCCGACGCGCACACGAAGGCGCGCGGCCGCGACGCCGCCGGCAGGGCGGCCATCGATTCCACCAGCGCACGCGTCGAGGCGATGCGGCTGTCGCGGATGCGCGCGCGCCGCGCATCGGTCAGGAGTCCGCCGAAGACCGGCTCGCCGGCGAGATGCACGACGGCGTCGAGATCCGCGAGCGCTTCGGGCGCGACGCGCAAGCCGTCCCAGACGACCGCCTCGACTCCGTTCGGGAAGCGCTTGCCCGCCGAACGCGTGACGGCGTGGACGGCAATGCCGTCGGCGCGCAAGGCGCGCACGAGGCGCGCGCCGACGAGTCCGGTCGCGCCGGTGACGAGGACGCCGCGCCCCGCCGTCATGCGCCGCTCCGCGCGGGCGCGAACGCCTCGAAGACCGCCTCGACGCTGCGCCGGTCCATCGCGAGCGGCGAGAGCACCGGCGTCGTGACCCCGGCGGCCACGAACTCCGCGATCTGCTCGCGACAGCGCTCCGCGGGGCCGAGGATCGTGATGCGATCGACGAGGTCGTCGCTCATGGCGGCCGCGACCCCCGCGCGGTCCTTGCGCGCGAAGGCGCCGGCGACGGCGCGCATCTCGTCCTCGAAGCCGCACCACGCCAGGAACTTGTTGTAGACCGGAGCCGACATGTATCCCCCGAACGCCATGCGGACCACGTTCCGCGCCATCGCGACGTCGTCCGTGACCATCACCTGGAACCGGCACACGACCTCGTGTCGCGAGACGTCGCGCTCCGCCTCGGCGCCGCCGGCGCGATACGCCGCGAGAATCTGCGGCAGCGCGGAGCTCGGGAACAGGTTGACGATCAATCCGTCGCCGATCACGCCCGCGAGCCGCAGCATCTTCTCGCGCAGCGCGGCCAGGTAGATCGGCACCGGCTGCTTCGGCACGTTGCCGAGCCGGAAGCCCTTCGATCGGAACGCCTCGCCCGCGAAATCCGTCTTCTCGCCGGCCAGCGCCTGGCGCAAGATCGCGACGCTCTCGCGCACGTGCGCGAGCGGCCGTTCGAACGGGACGCCGTTCCAGTCGCCGACGATGGCGTGGCTCGACGAGCCGAGGCCGAGCACGAAGCGGCCGCCCGAGAGCTGCTGCAACGTGGCGGCCGACATCGCCAGCACCGCAGGCGTGCGGTTGTACACCGGCACGATCGCGGTCCCGATCGTCGCGCGTTCGGTCGCCGTCGCGAGCGCGCCGCCGAGCGCGAACGAATCCGGCCCGCTCGTCTCGGCCAGCCAGATCGCGTCGTAACCCCACTCCCGCTCCGCCTTGCGCGCCACCTCGACGCACGCCCGCGCATCGAGCCCCGGCGCCGGCAACGAAATCGCGAGACGACCGAGGTCCATCCTATTTCGGTTGCATCCGGATGGCGCCGTCGATGCGGATGGTCTCGCCGTTGATCATGCCGTTCTCGATCAGGTGGCACGCGAGCGCCGCGTACTCGGGCGGATTGCCGAGCCGGCGCGGGAAGGGGATCTGCGACGCGAGATAGTCGCGCCCTTCCTGCGGCATCATCATCAGCATCGGCGTCGCGAAGAGCCCCGGCGCGATCGTGTTGACGCGGATGCCGACCGCCGCGAGATCGCGTGCGATCGGCAGCGTCATGCCGACGACGCCGCCCTTCGACGCCGAGTAGGCGCACTGCCCGATCTGGCCCTCGAAGGCCGCGACCGACGCGGTGTTGACGATCGCGCCGCGTTCGCCGTCGGGTCCCGGCGCGTTCTGCGTCATGCGCGCCGCCGCGAGCCGGATCACGTTGAAGGTGCCGACGAGATTCACGCGCAGCGTCAGCTCGAAGAGTTTCAAGTCGAAGGGTTTGCCGCTCTTGTCGACGGTGCGGCCTGCCGTGCCGATGCCCGCGCAGTTGACCGCCGCGTGGATGCCGCCGAAGCGGCCGACCGCCTCGTCGAGCGCCGCCGTGACCTGCTCTTCGCTGGCGACGTCCGCTTCGCAGAAGATCGCCGCGTCCCCGATCGACTTGGCGACCTCGGCGCCCTTCGAGCGGCCGAGATCGAGGATCGCGACGCGCGCGCCCTTCTCCGCCAGCAGGCGCGCCGTCGCCTCGCCGAGTCCCGATCCGCCGCCCGTCACGATCGCCCCGATGCCCTGGATCTGCATGAATGCCTCCGCGCCGCCGCTCTCGTGGGCGGGGCGCGCAGCTTACCACTGCGATCGTCGCTACGCGTCGGGCGCGAGCACGTCTGCGAGACGCTCGCACCAGGGTCCCGCGTGCCCGCCGCCGATCGTGTGTCCGTCGAGCGACGTGATGGCGCGCGCGCCGCGCACGGCGTTCACGGCGATCACCTCGCGTGCGCGCCGCAGGTCGAAGAGCGACACGTCGGCTTCGCGAAGCTCGGAGACCTTCTCGAGCAGGATCTCGCGCGCGATGCCGGCCTGTCCGCCGCGCGCGAGCGGCGGCGTGACGAGTGCGCCTTCGACGCGGTGCACGATCACGTTCGTGCGCGCGCCTTCGACGAGCATGCCGGCCGCGTCGAAGAGCAGCGCTTCCTCGGCGCCAGCCGCGCGCGCGGCGGCGATCGCGGGATCGTAGACGCCGCGATCGGTGCTCTTCGCCGTGGACGTCGCAGAGGGCCCCGGGTGGCTGCCCGCAACGGCGCGCCAGGCCGGGCGATCGGGATCGAGCTCGGTGGCCGCGCCGCGCAGCCGCACTCCGATCTCCGCGTCCGCGTGCGCCTCGACGCGGACCTTCAGATCGCCGCGCACGCGACTCGGCGCGGCGAGCTCGTCGAAGAGGCGCCGGCACGCCGCCACGTCGAACGGCGGCAAGCCGATGCAGAGCGCGTCGCGCGAGAGCCGTCGCAGGTGGCGGTCGAGATGCCGGACGCGGCCGCCGGAGGCGCGGGCGCTGGTGAAGCAACCGCGCCCTGCCGCCACGGTCTCAGCGCTTCTCGATCGGAATGAACGATCGCTGCGTCGCGCCGGTGAAGATCTGGCGGGGCCGCCCGATCTTGAAGTCCGGATCGCGGTGCATCTCCGCCCACTGCGCGATCCAGCCCGGCAGGCGGCCGATCGCGAAGAGCGCCGTGAACATGTTCTCTGGCGTCCCGATCGCGTTGTAGATGACGCCCGAGTAGAAGTCGACGTTCGGGTAGAGCTTGCGCTCGACGAAGTACTCGTCCTTCAGCGCGATCTCCTCGAGCTCCTTGGCGATCTCGAGCAGCTTCGAGTTGACGCCGAGCTTCTCGAGCACGCCGTCGCAGGCCTTCTTGATGATCTTCATGCGCGGGTCGAAGTTCTTGTAGACCCGGTGCCCGAAGCCCATCAGTCGCGACGTGTCGTCCTTGCTCTTGGCCCGCTCGACGAACTCGCGCGCCGAGATGCCCTCGTCGCGGATCCGCACCAGCATCTCGATCACCGCCTGGTTGGCGCCGCCGTGCAGCGGGCCCCAGAGCGCGTTGATGCCGGCCGAGATCGCGCCGAAGAGATTCACCATCGACGAGCCGCAGAGCCGCACGGTGGAGGTCGAGCAGTTCTGCTCGTGGTCCGCGTGCAGGATCAGAAGCAGGTCGATCGCCTTCTCGATCACGGGGTCGACGTGGAACGGCTCGCAGGGCGTCGCGAACATCAGGTGCAGGAAGTTCCCGACGTAGCGCAGCGAGTTGTCGGGGTACATGAACGGCTGCCCGATCGAATGCTTGAAGGCGTAGGCCGCCATCGTCGGGAGCTTCGCGATCAGCCGGTGCACGGACACTTCGACCTGGCGCGGGTCGCGCGGGTCGAGCGAGTCGGGGTAGAAGGTCGCGAGCGCGCCGACCATCGCCGACGAGACCGCCATCGGGTGCGCGTCTTTCGGCATCGCGCCGTAGAAGCGCTTGAAGTCCTCGTGCAGCATCGTGTGGCGGCGGATCGACTCGGTGAACGCGCGCAGCTGCGCTTCGGTGGGCAGCTCTGCGTAGATCAGCAGATAGGCGACTTCGAGGAAACTGGCGCGCTCGGCGAGTTCCTCGATCGGGTAGCCGCGATAGCGGAGAATGCCCGCGTCGCCGTCGATGAAGGTGATCGCGCTCTTGCAGGCGCCGGTGTTCGCGTAGCCCGGGTCCATCGTGATGTAGCCGGTCTGGTCGCGGAGCTTGCGGATGTCGATCGCGCGCTCGCCCTCGCTCCCGACGATGACGGGAAGCTCGATCTTCTTGTCGCCGATGCGGAGCTCGGCCCGCAGGTCGCCTGATTCGGCCATGGCGCTGCCTCCAACTGGGCTGGATCCTGGCTGGCTGGATCCGGGCTGGATCTCGGAACACTGGATCGCTGGTTTCGGAGCCCGGAACCTAGCCGAGGCGCCGCGCGAGGGACACCCGCGCGATGACGGTTCCGTCAGCCCTCCGGACCGAGGTCGGGTACCAGGACGAGCACCGCTCGGCGCCCCTCGCGCGCACGAAAATGCACGCGTGTCGGCATCACGCGATCGACGCGATCGCGTTTCTTTTCCGCCACCACGATCGCGCGTCCGCCGGCCGCGATGAAGCGCGCGACGTCGTGCGGGTTGTCGAGCAGGTCGACGCGCCGCCCGCCGTAGTACACGAGGCCGCCCGCCATCTGGGCGTCGCCGACGAGACCGATCGAACGTTCCGGCGCAGTGAGCGAAGCCGCGGCTTCGGCGATCGGCCGCGGCGACTTGTCGGCGTCGCGGGCGGGATACACCAACTGGAAGACGACCATCAGCACCGCCCACGCCGCGACGACCGGCACCGCGAGGCGCGCGCGCAATCGGGCGCGTGCGCGCGCGAGACCGAGCTGCGCCAGCACGGCGAGGCCCACGATCGCGATCACGCACACGCCGGCCGTGATCGAGACGCTCGCGTCGCGCAGCGGATCGCGCAGCGCGAGCCAGGCGCCCGCACCGGCGAGCGCCGCGCCGATCGCTCCCGTGACGACGTGGAACAGCGGCGGGATGCGCCGCGCCGATTCGACCCAACGCCCGAGTGCGTCGGCCAGCAGCAGCGAAGTCGCCGGCAGCAGGGGCAGCAGGTAGAGGCCGCGCTTGCCGCTCGAGAGCGAGAAGAAGAGCAGCGTGGCGCCGACCCAGGCCAGCAGCAGGCGCCACGCGCGCTGCTCTTCGGCGTCGGCGTCCGTGCGGAAGATCCGCGTGCGCGCGGCCCACGCGACGGCGGGCGCGAATAGGATCCACGGCAGCGTCTCCGCGGGGAACTGCCACACGTAGTAGTAGAACGGGCGCGCGTGCGAGGTGCCGGAGAAGAAGCGCCCGAGCAGGTTCTCGACGACCGCATCGCCGAAGAATCCCTCCGGTGCGAGAGCGACCGCCGACGCAATCCACGCGAGTCCCGGTCCGATCGAGATGGCGAGTCCCCACCACGGAAACGCGCGTGGCAGATCGCGCAGGCGCCGCTCCCAGGCGAGGAAGCTCGCGATCACGAGCAGCGGGACCAGGAAGCCGACGGGTCCCTTGGTCAGGACCGCGAGGCCGAGCGATGCGTGCAGGCCGAGTTGCGCGATGCGGCGGCGGCCGATGCCGCGGTCCACGCGCCAGAAGGCGACCAGCGCGAGCGTTTCGAAGAGCGCGAGCAGCACGTCGAGTTGTGCGCGCCGCGCGTTGTGCGCGAACTCGAACGTGGTGAGCAGCAGCGCGGCCCCGAGCGCCGCCGCGGCTCCGCCGAGCAGTCGCGTGCCGAACGCCAGCGTGACGCCCACCAGCGCGACGCCCGCGAGCGCCGACGGCACGCGTGCGGCCGCTTCTCCGACGCGCCCGAACGGCGCTCCGGCGGCCGCCGCGAGCCAGTAGTAGAGGGGAGGCTTCTGTGTGTAGGGCTGTCCGTTCAAGTGGAGCAGCAGGAGGCCGGGAGGTCCGAACTCCATCGAGCGCAGCGTCTCTGCGACGTGTCCGTAGCGCGGCTCGTCGGGTGCCCAGAGTCCCGTCGCGTCGAGCCTCGTGCAGAGCAGCAGCAGCGCTCCTGCGAGGAGCAGCGCCTGGACCCAGGGGCTCGCCGGTGCGGCACGCATCTCGATGCGACGTTACCTTCGCGCCAGCGGAGGTGCCCCATGGCGTCGGACCCGATTCACTCGTTTCTCGGCCCGCTGCGCGAGGCCGTCGTGAAGCCGATCGAGATCGCGCGCGTGCTCGACGACATGACCCACGCGGAGCGCGTCGCCGCGATCCGAGCCGCCGGTCGCAACGAGCAGCGCCGTCTCTACGAGGCCGTCGCCGGGCAGCGCGAGCTGCGCATGACCGACATGGTCGCGCCGCACGTCGCGGCGATGACGCAGGTGCGACACCACGGCAGGAACACGCTGCCCGCCTTCTCGAACTTCGAGAAGCGTTTCTGCCGGCCGAGCGACGTCGATCCCGCGTCGCCTGCGCTGCTGTGGGGCTACAACGAAGGCAGCATGCGCTGGCTCACGGGGCCCGGTTACTTCGTGCTGCGGCCGGATGCCGAACGCGGCGAGCTGCTCGTCGACTACAATCAGGTGCCGCCCGCGCATCCCGCCGCCTGGCCGGCGATCCGTTCCAACGAGCGCGGCCTCTCGCAGTTCGTCTACGGCTTCATGATCGACCGCCTGCGTGGCGTCTCGAAGCACGTCACGGTCGGATCGGCTGCCCGCAAGGGCAAGGATCTCGGCTCCTGGTTCCTGCTCTGCCGCGAGGACTGATCCTTCCGCGATGAGCACCGGCGGCCCGGCGCCGCGCGTCTCGGTGGTGATCCCCGTCTTCGACGAGGAGGAATCGATCGGGACGCTGCATCGCGAACTCGACGCCGCGCTCGCGAAGGTGGCCGGCGGCGTCGAGATCGTCTTCGTGGACGACGGCAGCCGCGATCGCAGCCTCGCACGCCTCCGCGCGATCGCCGCCACGGACGCGCGCGTGCGGATCGTCGAGCTCGACGGCAACCAGGGGCAGACGGCGGCATTCGCCGCCGGCTTCGCGACGGCGCGCGGCGAGATCACGGTGACGCTCGACGCCGATCTCCAGAACGACCCGGCCGACATTCCGCGCCTGCTCGACGCCTTCGAGGCCACCGGCGCGGACGTCGTGAACGGCGTGCGTACGCAGCGCAACGACTCGTGGCTGCGCAGGCTGTCGTCGCGCGTCGCCAACGGCGTGCGCAATCGCGTGACGCACGATCACGTCACCGACGTCGGTTGCTCGCTGCGCGCGATGCGCACCGCGCAGCTCCGCCGCATCCGCCCGTTCCGCAACATGCACCGATTCCTTCCCACGCTGCTGCGGCTCGAGGGCGCCACGCGGGTCGTGGAGATTCCCGTGTCGCACCGGCCGCGCCGTCACGGCGTCTCGAAGTACGGCATCGGCAACCGGCTCTGGGTGGGGATCGCGGATCTCTACGGCGTTCGCTGGCTGCAGGCGCGGCACCTCCCGGTGCGCGTCCGACGCGTGGAGCCCCCGGACTAGAGTCGGCTAGGAGCCTGACCCAGGATTCGCTCGCCGAGATGCGGTGAGGATCCGAGGGACAGGTTGGTTGTTGAGGGTGTTCCCGGTGATGCAGGCGGCGAAGTGTCGGTTCTCACGCCGCGGCCACGGCGCGGAGCCGGCTCCGGAGGCAAAGAGAGGCCCGTTCATGCC
>JALOQG010000426.1 GCA_025453505.1 Myxococcota bacterium
CGGGACGCCGCTTCTCGGCGCGGTGCGCGAGCGCGCGCAGCGGCGCGAAGGTGTCGTTGGTGACGAGCCCCGCCCACGCGAGATCCCAGAGCGCGTCGAGCGTCTCGCGCTCGCCGGCGGGTGCCGTCGCGTGCAGCAGCTCGGCGAAGAACGAGGCGCCGCGCCGTTCGAGATGTTCGAGCATCGCGCGATGGATCGGGCCGAGATCGTCCGGCCGCGCCGGTGTGCCGATCAGGAGACCCGCGCGTTCGCGCCGGTAGAGCGCTATGCGGCCGTCGCGCTCACCGAGCGCACCGCAGCCCAGCCACACGAGCTGGCCCATCGCGCCGCGCTCGTCGAGCAGGCGCGGATCGAAGTCGCGCACGCGCGCGGGCAGGATCGCGCGTTCGAGATCCGAGAACGGCAGCGGGATGCCTTCGAGCTGCGCGATCGCTTCGTCGAGCCGCCGCGCTCCGCCGGCGTCCGAGCCGACGCCCTGCCACGTCGGAAGGAAGCGCGCGAGCACGCGCGCCTCGACCGGCGCGACCTCGCCGCGCAGCCGCGCGAGCGTGCGCCGCCGGATGCGGCGCAGCACTTCGGCGTCGCACCACTCGCGCGTGCGTCCGCCGGGCAGGAAGTCGCCGGAGAGCAGCCGCCCGCGCGCCTCGAGACCGCCGAGCAGCGCTTCGACCTGCGCGGGCACGAGTCCGAAACGATCCGCCACGGCCGCCGCCGGAAACGGCGCGTGGGTGCGGGCGAAGCGCAGCAGCAGCTGATCCAGTGGATCGCGCGCGGGCTCGAGCAACGCGGCGGCGAGTCCGGCGGGCGGCACGCAGCCGAGCGCATCGCGATACAGCGCGGCGTCCTCGGCGGCGATCCAGCGCGGGATGCCCGCGATCCGCATCGACACGATCCGGCGTCGCTCCGCCAGCGCCGCGATCCACGCGGAGGGATCGCTCTCGCAGCGCGCGACGATCTCTTCGTGCGCGAGGTCGCCGACGCGGCGCAGCAGATCGACGAGCGCGTCGGGATGCGCGACGCGCTGGCCCTCCGCACGGCCCTGCAGCTCGTCCTCGACCGCCGCGATCGCCGCGACGTCGAGCAGATCGCGAAGCTGCTCCTGCCCGAGCAGGTCGCGCAGCATGCCGCGGTCGAGCGTCAGCGCCTGCGCGCGCCGCTCCGCCGCGGGCGAATCGCCCTGATAGAGATACGCGGCCGTGTAGGCGAACACGAGGCCGCGCGCGAAGGGCGAAGCCGACGGCGTCTCGACCGCGTCCACGCGCACCTCGCGCGCGCGCACGCGGCGCAGCAGATCGACGAGCCCGGGCACGTCGAAGACGTCCTGCAGGCAGCTCCGGTACGTCTCGAGCACGATCGGGAAGCTCGGAAAGCCGCGCGCGACGGCGAGCAGGTTCTGCGCCTTGAGGCGCTGCACCCAGAGCGGCGTGCGCGAGCCGGGGCGCCGCCGCGGCAGCAAGAGCGCGCGCGCCGCGTTCTCGCGGAAGCTCGCCGCGAAGAGCGCCGAGTGGCCGAGCTGTTCGACCACGAGGTCCTCGACCTCTTCGGGCTCGGGCAAGAAAGTCTGCGCGTCCGGCAGCGTCTCGGCGTCGGCGAAGCGCAGCGCGATGCCGTCGTCGCCCCACACGGCCTGCACGTCGTAGCCGGCGTCCGACGAGAGCCGCGCCTCGAGCGCGAGCGCCCACGGCGCGTGCACGCGCGCGCCGAACGGCGTGAGGATGCACACGCGCCAGTCGCCGAGTTCGTCGCGGAAGCGTTCGACCGTGATCGCGCGATCGGTCGGCAACGCGCCGGTCGCTTCGCGCTGATCCGCGAGATGGTCGAGCAGGTTCGTCGCGGCGAAGGCGTCGAGGTGATGCGTCGCGCGCAGCCAGCGCTCGGCCTCGTCGCGCGGCTTCGCGTCGAGTTCGCGCACGAACGCGCCGAGCGCGCGGCCGAGTTCGATCGGGCGTCCCGGACCTTCGCCGCGCCAGAACGGCAGCCGTCCGATCTCGCCCGGCGCCGGCACGACCAGCACGCGATCGCGCGTGATCTCGACGACGCGCCAGGTCGACGCGCCGAGCGTGATCGTCTGCCCCGGCCGCGACTCGAAGACCATCTCCTCGTCGAGCTCGCCGACGCGCGGTCCGTCGGGCGCCACGTGCACGTGGTAGAGCCCGCGATCGGGAATCGTGCCGCCCGAGAGCAGCGCGAGCTTGCCGGCGCCGCGCGTCGGCGAGAGCAGATCGGCCTCGCGATCCCACACGAGACGCGGCCGCAGCTCGGCGAAGTCGGTGGACGGATAGCGGCCGGCGAGCATGTCGAGCACCGCGACGAGCGCTTCGCGCGAGAGATCGCGGAAGTTCGCCGCGCGGCGCAGCGTGCGTTCGAGCGCGTCGACCTTCCAGCTCTCGGACGCGCACATCGCGACGATCTGCTGCGCCAGCACGTCGAGCGGGTTGCGCGGCATCTGGATCGACTCGACGGCGCCCTCCTGCATGCCGCGCGCGACGACCGTCGCTTCGAGCAGATCGCCGCGGTGTTTGGGATACACGCGGCCCTTCGAGATCTCGCCGACCTGGTGCCCCGCGCGGCCGACCCGCTGCAATCCGCGCGCGACCGCGCCGGGCGACTCGACGAGCAGCACGAGATCGACGGCGCCCATGTCGATGCCGAGTTCGAGGCTCGACGTCGCGACGATGCCGCGGATGCGACCCGCCTTGAGCGCTTCCTCGATCTCGCGGCGCTGTTCGTGCGCGACGCTGCCGTGGTGCGCGCGCAGGATCTCCTCGCCCGCGAGTTCGTTGAGCCGCTGGCAGAGCCGCTCGCAGAGGCCGCGCGAGTTGACGAAGAGGATCGTCGAGCGGTGCGCGAGCACTTCTTCGAGCAGCTTCGGATGGATCGCCGGCCACAGCCCGAGCGCGGGATCCGAGGCGCCTTCCCGCGCCGCCAGCTCGCCCAGCAGCGAGCGCGAGCTCGACACGGCCGCCGCGGCGATGCCGGCCGCCGGAGCCACGGTCGGCTCCACGGGACGCGTCATGTCGGGTACGGGGACGCGGATCTCGAGATCGAGGCGCGGCTTCGCGCTCGTGTCCAC
>JALOQG010000427.1 GCA_025453505.1 Myxococcota bacterium
CGCCGATGCACAGGGTTGCGATGCCCTTCGTCTTCCCGCGCTGCCGCAGCGCATGGAGCAGCGTGACGATCACGCGCGCCCCCGAGCACCCGATCGGATGGCCGAGCGAGACCGCGCCGCCGTGCACGTTGACACGGTCGTGCGGCAGCCCGTGATCCTTCATCGCCGCCATCGTCACGCCCGAGAAGGCCTCGTTGATCTCGTAGAGGTCCCAGTCGAGCGGCTTGGTCTTCGTCTTCTCGTAGAGCTTCTTGAGCGCGTGCACCGGCGCGATCGTGAACCACTTGGGCTCCACCGCGGCGGACGAGTCGGCGACGATGCGGGCCAGGATCTGGTAGCCGCGCGCCTTCGCGACCTCCTCGGAAGCCACGAGCAGCGCGGCGGCGCCGTCGTTCAGGGTCGAAGCGTTGGCGGCCGTGACCGTGCCGTCTCGCGAGAACGCCGGGCGCAGCGTCGCGAGCTTGTCGAGCTGCACGCGCTTGGGCTCTTCGTCCTCTTCGACCAGGATCTCGCCCTTCCGGTCCTTCACCGTGACGGGGACGATCTCCTCCTTGAACCGGCCTTCCTTCTGCGCGGCCTGCGCGCGCTTGTAGCTCTCGATCGCGAAGGCGTCCTGGTCCTCGCGCGAGAACGAGTACTTCGCCGCCACCGCGTCGCCGCAGTTGCCCATGTGCATGTTGTCGTACGGATCCCAGAGGCCGTCGAAGATCATCGAGTCGACGATCTCGCCGTTGCCCATCCGGTAGCCGCCGCGCGCCTTCGGCAGCAGGTACGGCGCGTTGGTCATCGACTCCATGCCGCCGGCGACGAGCACGTCGGCGTCGCCGACGAGGATCTCGCGGCGCGCGAACATGATGGCCTGCAGGCCCGAGCCACACACCTTGTTGATCGTGATCGCGCCGACGCCGACCGGCAGCCCCGCCTTGATCACCGCCTGACGCGCGGGCGCCTGGCCCATGCCGGCCGGCAGCACGTTACCGAGGATCACGCGCTCGACGTCGCCGCGCTTCGCGCCGGCCCGCTTGACTGCCTCGTCCACGACCACGCCACCGAGATCGGAGGCGCTCATCGGCGAGAGGGCGCCCTGGAAGGTGCCGATCGGGGTCCGAGCGGCGCTACAGAGGACGACTTCCTTCTGACTCATGGGGATGCGGGTCTCCAGGCACGGGTTGGTTGCGGGCCGCTCGCGCGGCGGGCCTGCGTCGCTGCGCGGCCAGACGGGGCACCGTACACGATGGCCGACGCCCCAGTCAATTCGGCGCGACGCGACCTCGAGTCAGCGATAGCCGAGCGATTTCAAGCGGTTCGGACGCTTCGCCCAGGTCGGATCGAGCTTCACGCGCAGGTCGAGGTGCACCTGGTTGCCGAGCAGACGCTCGAGATCGCGGCGCGCGCGGATGCCGATCGCGCGGATGCGCTCACCGCCGGCGCCAATCGCGATCTTCTTCTGCGAGTCGCGTTCCACCAGCAGGTTCGCGCGGATGCGCGTGAGGGTCGGGTTCTTCTCGTCGTACTCGACCACCTCGACGGCGATCCGGTACGGAAGCTCCTGCGAGAGCTCGAGGAACGCCGCTTCGCGCACCATTTCGGCGGCGACGAAGCGCATCGGGCGGTCGGTGAGCTGATCGGCCGGGAAGTGCGGCGGACCTTCCGGAAGCTGCGACTCGATCGCAGCGAGCAGCGCGTCGAGTCCCTCCCCGGTACGCGCCGAGATCCGGAGCACGGCGGTCGCGGCCTCCGCCCCGGGCGGCGGCCAGGCGGCGCGCGCGGCCTCGGGCCGATCGATCTGGGTTCCGACCACCAGCACCGGTGCGTGGCGCGCCAGGATGCGCGCGAGCCACTCGGCGTGCAGCGGCTCGAAGCCGTGCGTGACGTCCACCAGCAGCAGGGCCATGTCGCAGTCGGACACCGCACGCTGCGCGGACTCGCGCATCGCGAGGTCGAGCGGTTTGTTGCCTTCGTGCAGGCCCGGGGTGTCGAGGAGCAGGATCTGCGCGCCGGGCCGCGTCAGGATGCCGAGCAGCTGGCTGCGCGTCGTCTGCGGCTTGGGCGTGACCGCGGCGATCTTCTCGCCGAGCAGCCGGTTGAGCAGCGTCGACTTCCCGGCGTTCGGCCGGCCCAGCAGTGCGACGACGCCGCTCTTGTGGACCCCGTGCTCGCGGTCTTCGCCCTCGCGTCCGGGGGACTCTTCGCTCACGACACCGCCCCGATGCGCACGAGCGCCGCTTCCGCGGCCGCGCGTTCGGCGGCGCGCTTGGTGCGCCCGCGCCCCTGACCGAACGCTTCGCCGCCGAGACGCACCTCGACCGCGAAGCGCTCCTCGTCGTTCTCGACTCCGGTGTCCGACACCGCGACGTAGCGCGGCGTCGCGCCGCGCTCGGCGTGCGCCCACTCCTGGAAACGGGTCTTCGGATCTGCGTCGAGCGGCGGCGCGCCCGCCACGAAGAGATCCCCGAAGAGGCGCCGCGCGAGCGCGAAGACAGGATCCGGTCCGGCATCCAGATACAGCGCGGCGATCAGCGCCTCGAAGACGTTGGCGAGCACGCGCTCCTTCTCCGAGCCGCCGGTCTTGCGCTCCGTCCGGCCGAGCCGGACGTGCGTGCCGATGCCGAGCTCGCGCGCGCAGCGCGCGAGCGTGCGCGTGTTGACGAGGGCCGCGCGCGCGCGCGTCAGATCGCCCTCGCTCCAGGTCGCGTGCGCCTCGAAGAGGAGCTGCGCCACCGCGAGGTCGAGCACCGCGTCGCCGAGGAACTCGAGCCGCTCGTTGCCGCGCGTGCCGTCGCGCTCGTGTGCGTAAGACGGGTGCGCGAGCGCCGCGTCGAGCAGCGTCGGATCGAGGAAGCAGTGGCCGAGCGCCTTCTCGACGGCGCTGCGCGCCGCCGCGTCGAGCGCGCCTTCGCCGTCGCTCACGCGAGGGCCTCTTCGATCCAGCCGCCGCCGAGCACCCGGTCGCCGGCGTAGAAGACCGCGGCCTGGCCCGGCGTGACGGCCGTGACGGCGCCGTCGAAGCGAACCTCGGCGGTGTCGCGCGAGCACGGAACGATTTCCGCGGCGGCACCCGCGTGGCGAT
>JALOQG010000428.1 GCA_025453505.1 Myxococcota bacterium
AACGCGATCTGCTCGCGCCGGCCACCGGCGCCGCGACCGCTGCCGAAAGCCTCGCGATCGGCTGGGAGGAACTGGCGGAGGGACGGCCGCCGCGCTTCGCCGCCGGTGATCGCGTCCTCGTCGCGCTCGAGCCGTTGCCCGGCCAATCCCTGTGGCGCAAGCGCTTCCCGAAACGCGACGGCTTTGCGGTCGCCGAGCGCGGCACCGCGTTCCTGCGCGATCCCGACGCGGCGACGCTGGACACACTCGCGCGCCTGCTGCGCGTGGCGCCAGCGGAACGCGAGGAATCGCCCGGCGTCGAAGCGCTGGCCGAGATCGTCCGTTCGGCTTCGGCGCCCGTCGCGGAAGGAGCGGTCGCGCGTCTCGAATCGGTGGCAGGCCTCGGCGGGAAGCTGCGTGAGCCGGCGGCGCTCGCGCTCGGCGCGGCGCTCGGCAGCGAGGCACGACCGGACTCGCTGCGGCGCGCGTTGCTGCGCCTCGCCGCCGCGCGCCGGCTCGACGGCCTGCGCGCGCCGATCGCCGATCTCGCCGCACGCCCCGGCCCCCTGGCCGGCGACGCGTGGGCGGCGCTCGCGACCCTCGACGGCGGCCTGCCCGTCGACACCGTGAAGCGTCTCCTCGACAACGGCGACCCCGCCGTCCGCGCGGTCGCCGTGCGACACGCGGCCGGCACCTCCGAGCAGCCGCGCGCGCTCGTGGCGGCCCGCTCCGATCCGTCACCCGCCGTGCGCGCGGCGGCGCTCGAGGCGTCGATCGCGACGGGCGCTCCCGAGGCGCTCGAAGTCGGATTCGCCGCGCTCGACGATCCCGATCCGAACGTGCGGCTCGCCGCGGGCGAGGCGCTCGGCGCGCGCGGCGCGGAGGTCGTGCCGCGCTTGCGCGAAGTGGCGCTGGCGCGCTCGGGGTCCCGCGCCGCCGGACCGCTCGGCGCGCTCGCATTCGCGGGGCCCGAGGGTCAGGCGGCGCTGCTCGAGCTCTCGCACACGCATCCGAACGCGGAGACGCGCGGCCTCGCGCGCCTGCTGCTCGGGCTCGATCCGAAGCAGCGCTGATTCCGGAAAGCCGCGGCCGCTACTCGTCCTCGCGCCGCAGCTCCCAGACCACGAAGGCGGCCCACGGCGTCGCGCCGTCCCAGAGCGGACGGTCGTTCCACATCGCGCGCGCCGGCTTGCCCTCGAGGATCTTCGCGTCGCGATCCTTCGCGAACGGCACGACCGCGGCGACTTCGTAGTCGCGCTCGATCCGCTCGCGCAGGCCGCGCTCGAGCTCCGGCGGCGTACCCGGCTGCTCGAGCGTCGAGGTGCGCACGAAGACGCCGACGACGAAGCGCGGCGGCGCGGCATCGAGTTCGGCGAGCGTCTCGCGCTGGCGCGCCGCCGACGCGGGCAGCGGCATCATCAGCGGATACACGAAGATGTAGCGGCTCGCGCTCGGCCGCTGCGCGTAGAAGAGCAGCTGCGGCTCGGATCCGTAGACGAAGATGCGATCGTCGTCGGCCGCGCGGGACGCGAGCCAGGCGCCGAGCGCCGGCGCCTCGGGAAACGGGTTCGAGCCGTAGATGCGGTGCAGCTTCGCAGCGGGCGTCGCGGGCCCGTAGTACCACCAGCCGACCGCCACCGACCAGCCGAGCAGCACGGCCGCCGCGAACGGCGCCGCCAGCCGCGCCACGAAACGCGCGCCGAGGATCGTACGCACGAGTGCGTCGAGGCCGATCCCGGCGAGCAGCGCGAGCGGTGGCATCGCGAGCGCGAAGTAGTGCTGCCTGAAATAGCCGCCCGCCGAGACGGCCAGCAGGGACGCGGCGAGCCATGCGGCGATCCACGCGAGCCGTGCGGCGCCGATCGTGCGCGTCCGCAACGCGAGCGGTGCGAGCAGCGCGGCGCCGTAGAGCGGCCCGAGCGGGCCGAGCGTCGGGCGGAACTGCGCGGCGAAGTAGACGGGATATTGCGCGAGGGGTGTGGCGCCCGCGTAATCGAGGTTGTTCCAGACGACGGCGTCGAGCAGCGCGGCGAGCGCGCCGTGCGCCGCGAACCAGCCGAGCGTCGCCCCGAGCGCGAGTGCGCCGCCCGTCGCGATCCCGAGCGACGCCGCGCCGCGCGCCCGCGACCGCACGAGCGCCGTCGCGATCTCGAAGGCGACGATCGGCGCCGTCACCGGCTTGAGCAGGATCGCGCTCGCCGCGCAGAGGCCGAGCGCCGCGGCGCGCGCGGTCGCGAGCCGCGCGCCGTCCGCCCTCCAGGCGAGCCACGCACCGAGCGCGAGCGGAAGCGTCGCGATCTGCTCGGTGGTGATCGCAATGCCGAGCCAGCTCGGATCCGAGGTCAGCGCGACGCCGGCGACCGCCGCCGCGACGCCGGCCGCCGGATTCGCGAGCCGCGCGCCGAGCGCCGCCACACACGCGAGCGCACCGAGCAGCCAGATCTGCGCGGCCCAGCGCACCGCCGCCGGCGACTCGCCGCCGACGGCAAAGGCCGCCGCATAGAACGCGAAGATCCCGGGCGGCTTCTGGTCGAATGCGTCGCGATACGGCACGTCGCCCGCGAGCCAGCGCCAGGCGACGTACGCGTACTCGCCCTCGTCGCGCTCGAACGGGAGATCGGCCACGCGAGCGCGCAGCGCGATCGCGACGAGAGCGACGGCCAGCAGCGCGAGCCAGAAGGCGGACCGAGCCCGGCGCTGCGTGCCGCGCGACGCGGCGTCTACTCCACGAAGAACGGGCTCGACCACGCGGTGCCCCCGTCGCGCTGTACGGCGCGCACGTAGATCGCCTCGCCGGCGCGCAGCGCCGCGAGCGGCTGGGTGAATCCGACGCGGATCCTGCTCTCGCCCGGAATCACGTGCGCGACGTCCGCGCCCCGGATCACGTCGATGCGATCGAGCGGACCCTCTCCCACCACGAACACGGTGAGCCGCGCGTCGCGCGCCGGCACGACGGATCCCATCGCCGCGCCGTCCAGGGTCGCGTTCAGGTAGATGCGTCGGCCGTTGGTCGCGTAGACGCGGCGCGCGCGCAGCGCAGCGTGGATCGACTCGCGGCTCGACTCTTCCGCGAAGATGCCCGCG
>JALOQG010000429.1 GCA_025453505.1 Myxococcota bacterium
CATCGCGGGCCTGCCCGTTCGCATCGTCGAGGCGCCGGATGCGGGCGGCGTGCGCGGACTCGATCTGCTGCTGCCGCGCCAGATCGACACGGGCGGCGACGCCGAGACGCATCGGGATCTCTACGTATTGCGCGTCGCGGTCGGCGCTGCGCTCGTGCGCGGGGCGGCGCAGGCCGCGTCAGCCGATCGGGCCAGCGCGATCGATGCCGCCTGCGCGTGGCTCGCGGCCGAGCTTCCGGCGTTCCCCGCGCTTCTCGAACGGGCGCGCGCACTCGCGCCGGACGACGTCCTCTTCGGGACGCGCATCGAAGCCGCTCCGCTTGCGCCGGCGGGTGGGAACGAGAGCGGCGCGGCGCGCGCGGGAACGGACGCTCCGACCAGCGAGGCCGAGGCGCCGCGCGTCGGCAGCATCGAGCAGATCACGCTCGAGAAGGACGAGCGCGGCGACATCCTCTGGAATCCCTTCGAGCGCGTGGAGACGCTGGACGAATACCGCGGCGGCTCGCGCAATCTCGACGGTGCCGACGATCTCGACGGCCATCTCGAAGCGCTCGCCGAAGTCGATCTCGGCAAGGTGACGCGCGACGGAGGCCCGGCGCGATCGCTGCTGCGCGCCGACGTCCACCTCGACGCCGACGCGCCCGAAGTCGCGACCACCGCGCCGTCGCCCGGCGGCATCCCGTACGACGAGTGGGACTTCCGCACGCGCCGCCATCGTCCCGGCTGGTGCACCGTCTACCCCGAGCGCGTGCAGCGCGCCGATCCGCGCTGGGCCGCCGATGCCGCCACGCGTCACCGCCGCCGCATCCTCGAGCTGGCGCGCCGGCTCGAACATCACCGTGCCGGACTGCGCAGCGTGGACCGCCAGCTCGACGGCGAAGACGTCGACCTCGCGGCGCTCGTAGACGAACGGGCGGCCGTCGCCGCCGGCTTCGGCGGCAATCCGCGGCTCTACACGCGACAGGAGCGGCGGCGACGCGACTTCGCGACGACCGTGCTGCTCGACGTGTCGCTCTCCACCGACGCGTGGATTCGCGGCCGGCGCGTGCTCGACGTCGCGCGCGACGCCGTCTTCGTGCTGGGCGAGGTGGCCACTCTGTTGGGCGACCGGATCCGCGTGCTCGCCTTCTCCTCGGAGACGCGCAATCGCTGTCATGTATGGGACGTGCTCGGCTGGGACGAGCCGTGGCAGGCGGGACGCGCGCGGCTCGGCGCGCTCGAGCCGACGGGCTACACGCGCATCGGTCCGGCGATCCGCCACGCGACGGCCGATCTCGCGGCGGTTGCGGCCGAACGCAAGCTCCTGCTGCTCGTCTCGGACGGCAAGCCCACCGACTTCGACCGCTACGAAGGGCGCTACGGCATCGCCGACGTGCGCCAGTCGCTGCGCGAGGCGGAGCAGCGCGGCCTGCGCGCGCACGCGCTCGCCGTGGACGCCGTCGCGCGCGAATGGCTCCCGGCGCTCTTCGGCGCCGGAGCCTGGCACGTGCTGCCGCGTCCCGATCTGCTCGCCGACGTGCTCACCGAGGTCTACGGACGCCTGACGCTCGGATCGCGCTAGCGCTTCGTCAGGGCGCGCTGAAGTGCGGCGGCACCTCGCCGGTCAGCGTCGCGAGGAATGCGGCGATCGCATTCGCGTCGGCGTCGCCGAGTGGTTTGCCGAGCTGCACGTCGGCCATCACGCGCACGGCCTGTGCGAGGTCGGCGACCGAGCCGTCGTGGAACCACGGTCCGGTCATCGCGACGTTGCGCAGCGGCGGCACCTTGAACACGTAGCGGTCGGCCTCGTGTTTCGTCACCGCGAAGCGGCCCTCGTCCACCGGATCGGAGCCCGTCGCTTCCGCGTAGGGTTTCACGACGCCGAAGCGCTGCAGCGAGCGGCCGCCCACCGCAGGCCCGTTGTGACAGGCGGTGCAGCCGGTATCGAGAAAGAGCGCGAGCCCGCGGCGCTGCTCGCTCGAGAGCCAGGTCTCGCCACGCAGGAATGCGTCGAAGAGCGCCGGCGTCGAGAGCGTCGCCTCGAAGGCCTCGATCGCGCGTCCGAAGTTGGCGGTGCTGACGGGATCGGGAGCGTCCGGGAATGCGGCGCGGAAGTCGCTCTCGTAGTCGAGCGCGAGCAGTTGCGCGCGCGCCGCGTCGTGCGTCGGCCAGCCGAGCGATCCGACCAGCGAGTCCTCGGCCTGGTGCGCCGGACTGGTGCGATCGCCGCGCCAGCGCTGCGCGATCTGGCCGTCGACGTGGAACACGGTCGGCGAGTTGCGCGCCGTCGGCTTGCCCCGCGCGTCGAGCGAGAAGCGCAGGCCGTCCGCTCCGTGCCGTTCGGGCAGATGGCATGCGACGCACGCGGTCTTGCCGTCGGCGGCCATGCGCGTGTCGAAGAAGAGCCGGCGGCCGAGCGCGGCAGCGGGCGAGAGTTCGGCGGGAGGTGGCGGGACGCTTCCGAGGATCTCCGCCGCGCGAGCGCGCAGCGTTTCGACTTCGGGAGGGGCGGTGTTCTGCTGCGCGAGCGCGACCGACGCGCCCACGAGTCCGCATCCGACGCCGAGTGCAATGACGAAACGACGCATCCGATCCTCCTGCAGATGGCTTCGGGACTGCGAGTCTGCCGCATTTCGGAGCACCTCGGGAAGCGGTGTACCGTCGCGACGAACTCACGCGAGGAGAGACGATGGACCCGGACAGCTACCGCTCGATGCGCATCACGGTGGACGACGGCGTCGCGCGCGTCGTGATCGACCATCCGCCGATCAACCTCTTCGACTTCGTGTTGATCACCGAGATGGAGCGCCTGTCGCGCGAACTCGAAGCGGATCCGGCCGTGCGCGTCGCGGTCTTCTCGAGCGCCGATCCCGACTTCTTCATCGCGCACGCCGACGTCGGTTTGATCCTGCGCCTGCCGGCCGCGGAGAAACAGGCCACCGAGCCGAGCTTCTTCCAGGCGATGGTCGATCGTTTCCGCACCATGCCGAAGGTCACGATCGCGCAGATCGAAGGCTTCTGTCGCGGCGGCGGCAGTGAGCTCGCGCTGTCGATGGACATGCGTTTCGCGGCGCTCGGCCGC
>JALOQG010000430.1 GCA_025453505.1 Myxococcota bacterium
TCGTTCGGGCGCGTGGCCTGCACCTGCGCGACGAGCTTGTTGTGCGCGTCCATCAGCGACGCCGCGATCAGCTTGCCCTCGGCCGTGTTGCCGTAGCCCGAGACGCCCGCGAGGCCCGCGACGCCGCCGCCCCAGCCGCCGAGACCCGCGCCGCCGCCGAAGTCGCGCACCTTCGCCGACCCCTCGGCGACGCCGACCTGCTCGCTGCTCTGCGCGTCGGTGAGGAAGAGTACGGACTGCGCTTCCTTGATCCGCATCGAGCCGAGCGCGCCGCCGACGAGGGCGCCCGCGCCGCCGCCGATCAGGCCGCCGACCGCGGAGCCCACGCTCGCACCGCCCGCATTCGGATTCGAAAAGACGACGTTGGGCGTGATCAGATACTGCGTCGTGACCATCTTGCCGCGCGCGGTCGAGGAGCCGGAGCGGAGCATGCCGCTCTGCCGGAGGTACTCCTCCTGCTCGATGTTGCGCATCGCGGCGCCGCGATCGATCACGCGGAAGCAGCCCGACTGCGACATCATCAGCCGCAGCAGCGGAAGCGGCGACGCGAGGCCGAGGGTCTGAAGGCCCGTCAGCGCTTCGGGCGATGCCTCGACGAGCGCCGCCGTGCCGAGCGGCTGCGTGCACTGCACGAGCTGCATCGAAGCGCCCTGCGCACCGGCGGATCCGCCGGAGCCGGTGACCATCGAGCCGCCCTGCCCGAGCTGCGGCGTGCCCTGGCAAGCCAGCATCGTGCCGGCGAGCAAGAGGCCGAGCCCCCGCCGCAACCGTCCGCTCGCGCGGCCCGGTCGATCCATCGAAGTCGCTGCACACTCGCGCATCGCTGCATCCTCCCGCTGATTGCCGCGGGTTGTGTACGCGGCCCGGCGGGCGATCGCAAGCGTGCGCGCGATGTCTCAGCGCTGAGGCGGAGGGAGAACGACGGTGGGGCCCTTGCCGGTGCTCTCGACCGTGTAGCCGCCGCCGAAGTTCGGCTTGACCTCGGTGGTCGTGCGGCCGTTCTCCTCGACCGAGTAGCCGCCACCGAAGCGCGGCTTCACGGTAGTCGTACTTCCCCCGCTCTGATCGACGGTGTACCCGCCGCCGAAGTTGGGGCGGACGGTGGTCGTGCCGCCGGCCTGGCCTTCCTGCACGACGATCGGAGCCGGCACGCGGTCGCGCTGCTGCTTCTCGAGGTCCACGATCACGCCCGGCTGCGGCCGGCCGACCTGGCCGTCGCGCACCGGCACCCCGACGACGACGTCCGTGCTCTGCGCGTTCGCGCCCGCGAGCGGGCCCGTGAGACCCACGGCGAAACAGCTCCAGGCAAAGCAGCTTCCGGCGAGAGCGGATCGGATGCGCATGCGAACGTCCTCCGGTGGTGGACCCATCGAGCTTAACGAACCGAGGCTACCGGACTATCTATACGTTTCGACGCATCCCGCGGGATAGGATCCATCCGCAGAAGGAGTGCGTATGGAAGTCGCCTCGATCGGAACGCCCATCCTGTGGCTCGGCTTCACCGGGTTCGTGCTCGCGATGCTGGCGCTGGACCTCGGTGTCTTCCACCGGACGGCGCACGAGGTCTCGGTGCGCGAGGCGTTGATCTGGAGCGCCGTGTGGGTCTCGCTCGCAGCCGTCTTCGGCGCCGGCGTCTACCACTTCTTCGGCGCCGACCGGGGACTCGAGTTCGCCACCGGTTACCTGATCGAGAAGGCGCTCGCGGTCGACAACATCTTCGTCTTCTACGCCGTGTTCGCGTACTTCGCCGTGCCGTCCGCCTACCAGCATCGCGTGCTCTTCTGGGGCGTGCTCGGCGCGCTGGTCATGCGCGCGATCTTCATCTTCGCCGGCGCCGCGCTGATCGCGAAGTTCCACTGGGTGCTCTACGTCTTCGGCGGGATCCTGATCCTGACGGCGATCAAGCTCTTCCTCATGCGCGACGAAGGCATCCATCCGGAACGCAACGCGGTGTACCGGCTGTTCCGCCGCTTCGTGCCATCGGTGACCGAGTACCACGGCTCGCGCTTCACGATCGTCCAGAACGGGAAGCGCTACGCGACGCCGCTGCTGGCCGTTCTCGTGTTGATCGAGTGGACCGATCTCGTCTTCGCGGTCGACTCGATCCCGGCGATCTTCGCCGTCACCAGCGATCCCTTCATCGTCTACACCTCGAACATCTTCGCGATCCTCGGCCTGCGCTCGATGTTCTTCCTGCTGGCCGGCGTGATCGGGAATTTCCACCTGCTGAAGCCCGCGCTCGCGTCCGTGCTCGCCTTCGTCGGCACGAAGATGCTCCTGCTCGACGTCTACAAGATCCCGATCGGCGTCTCGCTCGGCGTCGTCGCGGCGCTGATCGCGACCGGCATCATCGGATCGCTGCTCTTCCCGAAGCGCGACGAGAGGCCGGCGCCGGCGGCCTGAGCTCAGTCGGTCGGGGGCCGCAGCGCGGGTGGCACGTAATCACTGGTGCCCTTGCGAATGTTGGCGAAGAGGAGCTCGGGGAGGCTCCAGAGCGCGCCGTCGAGCCCCGTGCGCAGGCCGCGGCCGCCGTCGAAGGGAAGCTCCAGCACACCGACGCCGGCACGCGTGAGTCCCGCCGTCAGGTTGACCGCGCCGAAGAGCGGGCGCAGCGCGCGCTGCCAGCCCTGGTCGGTGAAGAACAAGAAGAAGCCGTCGCTCTCGGCGGGGAGATAGACGCTCGACGTCAGCACGTTCGCCTCGCGCAGCGCGGCGAGGATCGATCCGTCCCTCCACACCGCGTGCTCGCGCGCAGAGGGCAGCCGCTCGCGCTCCGTCACGTGCCACCGCGCGCGCACGTTGCGCGACGAGACGAAGGGCACGAAGTTGGCGTCGGCGCGCGGCGACACGTAGCCGCCGAGCCGGCGCTCGGACGCGTCGCGCACCAGGGCCGCCCACGCGGCCGGGCGATCGGGCCCCGCGTGGCCCGGATCCGCCGAGGCGTCCGCGGCGAGGATCGCCTCGACCGTCTCGAAGAGCTCCGTCACGCAGTTGTGTGCCACCAGCTCGTAGCCATAGCGGGCCTCGATTCGAGCGCGGTAGTCGGC
>JALOQG010000058.1 GCA_025453505.1 Myxococcota bacterium
GACGGCCGCGCGCAGCGTGCAACTCACCGCAGGGGACTGATTCGCGTCGCAACTGCCGTCGCCGGGCGAGAAGTCTTCGGCGTCGGCGGACGTGGTCACGACGAAGATGGCGGCGCGGGTCGGCTCCGGGCCGAGGGCCGCGATCAGGACCAGGACGGTGAAAACGCAAGCGGCGCGCAACATGGAGTCCCCCTCGAAGGCCCAGGCGGAATCGGGCCGGGCCCACAGACCGTATCGGCTCTTTGCCCTTTACAGACGGGGGTGTTTCCCATTACGGTGGTCAGCCGTCTGAACGGCTGGTAAGCACCTTCCAGACTTTTCCCCGGTGCCATCTCGATGAGGACCCCATGAACGCACGCGCGCTGCCGCTCCTCCTGACCCTGGCTCTCACGCCGCTCGTGACGGCGTGCGACGTGGGCCCCTTCCGGCTCGCCGGGTTCGAGTTCGCGAACCCGACCCCCGGAGCGATCGTCGCGACCGAGCCCGGCGCCACGTTCGTGCTGCGGCTGCCGAAGTACCGCTCCGACGTGGCGCTCTGGCTCGACGGCGCCCCGCTCGATCCGAGCGACTGGATCGAGACCGAGCGCGAGGCGCGCGGAACGCTCGACGGTGTCGATCCCGGTCCCCACGAGCTGCGCGCGGAGGTCGCGATCCCCGTGATGTTCCGCGGTCTCCAGCTCCGCTTCACGACCACGAGCCACTTCGAGATGGGCGCGGGCGCCAGCTTCTCGGTGCGCGAGAGCGTCGAGCAGCTGCACGTGACGCACACCGCGCCGGACACCGAGCTGGAGCTGATCGACCCGAACGGCGTCGTCGTCGACGCCGGACACTCCGACTACCAGGGCTCGCTGATCTTCCGCGAGATCGAGCCGGGCATCGGCTATCGCATCGCGACGCTCGGCGCGCCGCGCGAAGTGTCGCGCGCGCTCACCGTCGTCTCGGTCGAGGACAGCGTGCCGCCGCAGGAGTTCTACGAGAACGCCGTCCTCGAGCCGGGCTACGGCTACATCACGATGCGCGACGGCACGCAGCTCTCCGTCTTCGTCGCGCTGCCGGGTCCGCCCGAAGACGGCCCGTATCCCGTGCTGGTCAACTACTCGGGTTACGACCCGTCCGAGCCGGTCGGCGCGCTCGCCGTCGGCGGCTTCGACCTTTCCTTCCTGTGCGCCGACTTCCCCGTGCTCTGCGACGCTCCGGGCGCGCCCGAAGCGCTGATCGCCGGGGTGCTCGGCTTCGCGACGGTCGGCGTCAACATGCGCGGCACGGCCTGCTCGGGCGGCGCGTACGACTTCTTCGAGGCGCTCCAGACCACCGACGGCTACGACATCGTCGAGACCGTCGCGACGCAGCCGTGGGCCGGGCAGGTCGGCATGGTCGGTATCTCGTTCCCCGGCATCAGCCAACTCTTCGTCGCGAGCGCGCAGCCGCCGAACCTCGCGGCGATCACGCCGCTCGCCGTCATCTCGGGCGCCGACACCACGATGAATCCGGGCGGGATCGCGAACATCGGTTTCGCCGTCGAGTGGGCCACCAACGTGCTCGACCAGGCCGATCCGTACGGTCACGGCTGGGAGCAGGGCCGCGCCGACGGCGGCGACACGATCTGCGAGGAGAACCAGCTCCTCCACTCGCAGAAGATCGACATCGTCCAGAAGGCCTTCGACAACCCGTTCTATGTGCCCGAGCTCTACGACCCGCTGAATCCGCGCACCTTCGTGGACCGCATCCAGGTGCCGGTCTTCACGTCGGGCGCGTGGCAGGACGAGCAGACCGGCGGGCATTTCCCCGATCTGTGGAACCGCTTCACGGGCGCGCCGATCGTCCGCTACACGGCGTACAACGGCGCACACGCCGACGGCTTCACGCCGCAGATCCTCGCCGAGTGGAAGAACTTCCTCGACTTCTACGTGACCGGCGAGCTGCGCCCGGTGGACCCCCAGATCCGCTTCTACGCGCCGCTGCTCTTCCGCGAGATCTTCGGCGCCGTCGTGCAGCTTCCCGAAGAGCGCTTCGCAGGCGTGTACGACGACTTCCAGGATGCGCTCGCGGCCTACGAAGCCGAGCCCGCGGTCCGCATCCTGATGGAGAGCGGCGGCGCGCCGGGTACGCCGCTCGGTGCACCCGTGGCCGGATTCGAGTTGGCCTTCGACGCGTGGCCGCCGCCCGAGACCGAGCCGCTGCGGCTCTACCTGCACGAAGACGGATCGCTGCGCGACTTCACGCCGTCGGAGTCCGCGTCCGCGTCGTCGTTCGCGCACGACGACGCCAAGGGCGTCGAGACCTACGACGTCAACGACTCCTTCGAGAAGGCGCTGCCGGACATCGAGTGGCTGCCCGCGACGCCGGGCCGCCAGATCGTGTTCGCGACCGAGCCGCTCGCCGAGGACGTCGTGATGATCGGGCACGCGAGCGCGGATCTGTGGATCCAGTCCGATGCGTCGGACGCGGACCTCGAGGTGATGCTCTCGGAGGTGCGGCCCGACGGACAGGAGATGTACATCGCGAGCGGCTGGCTGCGCGCGAGCCGTCGCGCGCTCTCGCCCGAGTCCACCCCGCTCGAGCCCGTGCAGACCCACCTCGAGGCCGACGCCGCGCCGCTGCCGTCCGGCGAATGGACGCCGTTGCGCATCGAGATCTATCCGTTCGGCCACGCCTTCCGCGCGGGCTCGCGACTCGCAGTCGCGATCGCGACGCCGGGCGGCAACAAGGGCCGCTGGAAGTTCGACGTCCTCCAGCTCGGCGCAGGGATCCGGCACGCGATTGCGCACTCGTCCGAACATCCGTCGAGCCTGCTGCTGCCCGTGATCCCCGCTGTCGAGATTCCCACGCCGCTGCCCGCCTGCCCGAGCCTGCGCTCGCAGCCGTGCCGTGCGTGGGTCCCGGAGAGCAACGCGCCCTACGCCGAGTAGGCGGAAATCCGGACAGCCGGCCGCCGTTCGCGGCGGCCGGCGCCTCTGACCCGGCATCGACCGGCCGCTAGAATCGCGGCCCCGAAACGCCGTTGGAGGCCCCCGATGAGCAGCCCCGCCCTGCCCTCTCTCGCCGACGCCCGCACGCTTCTCGCGGCCGCCGATTCGCTTCTCGACGCCGCGCTCGCGAGCGCGAAGGCGATCACGAAACACGGCGCCGCGATCGACGACCACCAGGTCCTGTCGGAGCGCGTCGCCTACGCCGCCACCGAAGCGCGCGCCGCACGCGAGCTGATCGAGTACGCCGAGGGCATGCAGAAGGAAGGCCGCGCGGACGCGCTGCTGCTCGGCACCGCGGCCGCCGGCGCGGCGGATCTCGTCGGGAGCCTCGTCGCGCGACTCTCGCCCGCGCTCGACGACCTCGGTCTCGGCGACGCCGCGCTCGAGCAGAGCTTCCCCGCCGTCGTGCGCAAGCAGCTCCGCGCCGCTTCGAACGAGGCGGTGTTCCGCGCGATCGGGCGCGAGACCGCGAAGCGACGCGGCCGCAATGAGACGCCGCTCGACGAGACGCTCGAGCAGGTGCGCGCGTCGGTGCGCGAGTTCGCGGAGAAGGAGATCGCGCCGCACGCGGAGCACATCCACCGCCACGACGACCTGATCCCCGAGGAGTTCATCACGAAGATGGCCGAGCTCGGCTACTTCGGACTCTCGGTGCCCGAAGAGTTCGGCGGCACCGAGATGGGCAACCTCGCGATGATCCTCACGACGGAAGAACTCTCGCGCGCTTCGCTCGCCGCGGCGGGCTCGTTGATCACGCGCCCCGAGATCCTGACCAAGGCGCTGATGGCCGGCGGCACCGAAGAGCAGAAGAAGTTCTGGCTGCCGAAGATCGCGGCCGGCGAGCTGATGGTCGGCATCTCGGTGACCGAGCCGGACATCGGCTCCGACGTCGCGGGCGTCAAGTGCCGCGCGGATCGCGCGACCGTCGGCGGTGTCGACGGCTGGGTCGTCAACGGGCCGAAGTCGTGGTGCACGTTCGCGGGCCGCGCCAACGTGCTCGCGCTGCTGCTGCGCACCGATCCGGACATGAGCAAGGGCGCGAAGGGCCTCTCGCTCTTCATCGCCGAGAAGGAGGCCCATCGCGGCCACGCCTTCACCTGCACGCAGAAGACCGGCGGCAAGCTCGAAGGCAAGGCCGACGCGACGGTCGGCTACCGCGGCATGCACTCCTACACGCTCAACTTCGAGAACTGGTTCGTGCCGGCGGCGAACCTGGTCGGCCAGGAAGGCGGCCTCGGCAAGGGCTTCTATCTGCAGATGGGCGGCTTCGCGGCCGGCCGGCTGCAGACCGGCGGCCGCGCCTGCGGTCTCGCACAGGCGGCGCTCGAGAGTGCGTGCGTCTACGTGCTCGACCGCATCCAGTTCGGCAAGGCGACCGTCGAGTACGGCCTGACGCAGTTCATGATCGGGAAGATGGCCGCGAAGCTCGCCGCTTCGCGCGCGATCACCTACGCGGCCGCGGTCGCGATGGACGAGGACGAGCGCAAGGCCGCGCCGCTCGCCGCGCAGGCGAAGCTGCTCTCGTGCGACATCGCCGTCACGATCACGCAGGACGCGCAGCTGCTGCACGGCGGCTGGGGCTACGCCGAGGAGTACCCGATCAGCCGCTACGCGGTCGATGCGCTGGTGCTCCCGATCTTCGAGGGCGTGAAGCCGATCCTCGAGCTGCGGGTGGTCGCGAAGAGCCTGCTCGCCGAGTAGCGGCGCCCCGCACGCGCTGCGAAGATGCCGGCCATGAGCCACGACTTCGCCATCGACGGGATTTGTGCGCCGCGCTTCGAGAAGGTGCGCGACGCGTTCGCCGCGAACTTCGCCGCCGGCAAGGAGGTCGGCGCGTCGTTCGCCGCGACCCTCGACGGCGCGCTCGTCGTCGATCTCTGGGGCGGTCACGCCGACGCCGCGCGCACGCGGCCGTGGACGCGCGACACGATCGTCAACGTGTGGTCCACGACCAAGGCGATGACGGCGCTCGCCGCGCACATGCTGGTCGATCGCGGCGTGATCGATCTCGACGCGCCGGTGGCGAAGTACTGGCCGGAGTTCGCGGCGGGCGGCAAGGCTTCGATTCCCGTGCACATGCTGCTCTCGCACCGCGCGGGGCTCGCGGGGCTGCGCGAGAAGATGCCGGTCGAGGCGCTCTGGAACTGGGATGCGATGCCGACCGCACTCGCCGCGCAGGAACCGTGGTGGGAGCCGGGAACCGCGAACGGCTATCACGCGATCACGTACGGGCACCTGGTCGGCGAAGTCGTACGGCGCGCAGCCGGCACCACGATCGGCACCTTCTTCCGCGACGAAGTCGCGAAGCCGCTCGGCGTCGATTTCCACATCGGGCTGCCGGCGAGCGAAGACGCGCGCGTCGCGGATCTCGTCCCGCCGAGCGCCGCGGACCTCGCCGCGGCAGCGCCGAATCCCGACACGCTTCGGGGCAAGGTGTTGACCAATCCGCCGCTCTCGGCCGAGATCGCGATGCGCACCGAGTGGCGCCGCGCCGAGATTCCCGCGGCGAACGGTCACGGCAACGCGCGCAGCGTCGCACGGACGATGGGCATGCTGGCGTGCGGCGGCGTCGCCGACGGGCGTCGCTACCTCTCCGAAGCCGCGCTCGCACGCGCGACGAGCGAACAGTCGTACGGCAAGGATCTCGTGCTGCCGCTGCACATGCGCTGGGGCCTCGGCTTCATGCTGTCGAGCCAGCACCTGCCGCTCGGTCCGAGTCTCACTTCGTTCGGTCACGGCGGCTGGGGCGGATCGCTCGGCATCGCCGATCCGGATCGCCGACTCTCCTGGGCGTACGTGATGAACAAGATGAGCGCGGGAACGACGGGCGACCTGCGCGTCGCCGGTCCGGTCGCGGCTCTCTACGGATCGTTGGCGGGCTAGCCCCGATCCGGTCGAACCAACATGGACCTGCGCGGGGGCGGCGGGGAGGGATGGGCTGCGGCGAATGGCTCGCTCCTTCTGCGTGGCTGCTCGATCTACGCATTTCTGTGCGTTGATCCACCCGCCCGTGTGCGCCGGGCCTGCTGCGCTTTATTTCGCCTCCGCCCATCCCTCCCCGCCTTTTGCCGCACGAGTGGGTGTCGGATTCGGGCTAGAGCTTCGGGACGCCGAGGGCGGTGCCGATTTCGTTCAGGCGGCGCAGCGCTTCGGCCGCCGACGCGGGGCGCGCATCCGGTGACGGCGCGAGCAGCGCCATCACCAGCTCCGCGAGCGGTGCCGGAAGGTCCGCGACGAGCGTGCGCGGATCCGGCGCGGGTGCGGTCGCGCGCGCGCCCTGCGGCTCCCCGGTCGCGAACGGCGCCGCGCCGGTGAGCAGCTCGAAGAGCGTCGCACCGAGTGCGTAGAGATCGGCGCGCCCGTCGATCACGCCGCCGCTCGACTGCTCGGGCGCCATGTACGCGGGCGTGCCGCCGATGATCGTCTGCTTGCGGCGCGCCTCTTCGAGGATCTTCGCGACGCCGAAGTCCATCAGCTTGAGCGTGCGGTCGCGCTCGAGGAAGAGGTTGGCGGGCTTCACGTCGCGGTGGACGATGCCTTTGTCGTGCGCGAAACCGAGTCCCGCGAGCGCCTGCGCGCCGATCGCGACGGCGGTGCGCGGCGTCATGCGCTTGCGGCTCGCGAGGATCGCCGCGAGCGACGCGCCCTCGAGCAGCTCCATCGTGATGAACCAGCCTTCGGCCTCGCGATCGACGTCATAGACCGTGACGATGTTGCGGTGGTTGAGCCGCGCGGCGCTGCGCGCCTCGCGCAGCAGCAGCTCGACGTAGCGCGGCTCGTTGCGCAGCGGATCGGGCAAGCGCTTCATCGCGATCACGCGATCGAGCCGCGTGTCGCGCGCCTTGTACACGACGCCCATCCCGCCGCGCCCGAGCTCGCCGAGGATCTCGTAGCGACCGCCGGACGCTGCGGCGGCGGGCGACGCGTCGGCGGCGAGCAAGGCCTGCTGCGCGACCGCTTCGACGGCGAGCGAGCGGATGGGCGCTGGAGCGTCCGCGTCGTTCGCGCGGCGGCGTCGCAGCAGCCACGCGAGTGCGACGCCGAGCAGAGCGAGCAGCGCCGCGGCGAGTCCGAAGCGCGAGGTCGGCGCGGCGGGCGGAGCGATCGGCGCGGGAGCGACGACGACGGGTGCAGGCGCCGGCTCCGGAGCGACGGGCTCCGCGACCTCCGCCGGCTGCGCGGCGCGCACCGGCTCGGGCGCCGATCGCGGCGGCGACGCCGTCGTGCGTCGCGGCCGCGTCGTGCGTTGCACGGGCGGCGCGGCCTCGCGCAAGGCCTCGTCCTGCATGCGCCGCAGCGCGTCCTCCGCGAAACGCTCGAGTTCGCGCGCCGGATCGACGCGCCGCGGCGCACCGCGATCCCAGCCGCGCCCGCGGCCGCGCTCCTTCTCGCGCGCGAGCGCCGGCTCCGCGATCGCCAGGATCGCGACGCACGAGGCCAGCAGCAGCGGCAACGCGGGCGCGCGCATGCAGACCGGATCGGGCGCCGCGCTGATGCCCTGAAGACTGCTCCTCCCGTTCAGACGAGACGACCGGGCTGCCGATGCCGTCTGCGATGGCCGGCACCGACCTGCAGCTCGTGCGCAACCGGCGCTACTGGCTGACGCGCCTGCTCGTGATCGCGGGCGCCCTGGCGTGCGGCATCGCGCTCCAGGCACCCGTCACGCGCTACCTCGAATCGCTTCAAGCGCTCGCCGCCACGGATCCCGCGCAGGCACGTGCCGAGCTGGCGGCGATCTTCCGCTTTCCGATGCTCGGACTCTTCGCGGCGACCGGCGCGCTCGGGGTCCATCTGTTCGCCGCGTCGCGCCGCGCGCGGCAGCTCGGGATCTTCCCACCGCCCGGCCGCCTCTTCGCCGGCTCGACGCGCCGCTTCGAAGGCGATGCCGCGCGCCGCGTGGCGCGCTTCCTGATCGCGATATCCGCAGTGCTGGTCGTCGCGTCGCTCGCGGGTGCCTTCGTGTCCTGGCAGATCGCCGAGCAGTTGATCGCCTGCCGGGCGCGCTGATCGCGACGCCGGCTCGCGTATCCTCGGACGCCGCTCCCGGCCAGGAGATCCGCCCGTGGCGTCCTTCTACGGTGACGACCTCGCCCACATCCAGCACGACGGCTTCCGCGACTTCAGCGCGCGCGCCGCGCCCGCGCTGCTGAAGCTGCTGCACGGCGCCGGCCTCCGGCGCGGCACCGTCGTAGACCTCGGCTGCGGCGACGGCACCTGGCTGCGCGCGTTGACGCGCGCCGGCCACGCGGCGATCGGCATCGAAGTCTCGCCCGCGCTCGTGAAGCACGCGCGCAGACAGGCACCGCGCGCGCGCATCCACGTCGGTTCGATCTACACGACGCCGCTCCCGGCGTGCGACGCCGTCACCGCGCTCGGCGAAGTGCTCGGCTACCTGCCCGCTGCAGGCGAACGCAGCGCGCGCATCCCCGGCTTCGCAGCGTTCTTCCGCCGCGTCGCGCGTGCGCTCCGCCCCGGCGGCCTCTTCGCGTTCGACCTCGTCGTGCGCAGCGCGAAGCGCCCGCTGCACACGCGCAACTACCGCGAGGGCGAGGGCTGGGCCGTCCTCGCCGAATCGATCGAGGACGCGAAGCGCGGCCGGCTCACACGCGACATCACGATGTTCCGCCGCATCGGCGCGAGCGACCGCTGGCGCCGATCGCACGAAGTACACCGCGTCCGCGTACCCGAGAAGACGGAGATCCTGCGCGCGCTGCGCGACGCGGGGTTCGTCGCGAAGGCTTCGAACGCCTACGGCCGCAACGCCGCGATGCTGCCCGGCCGCGCGGCGTTCTTCGCGCGCAAGCCGAAGCGCGGCTGAAGCGGTCGCGCCGTTGCGCATGCTCTTCGCGTTCGCGGGCGGCCGCGGCCACCTGGAACCGCTCGTCCCGCTCGCGCGCGCGGCGGAGGCGGCGGGTCATGCCGTCGCGTTCGCAGGCCGGCCGTGGATGGCGTCGCAGGTGGAGGCACTCGGCTTCGCGTCCTTCGCCGCGGGATCCGACGCGGGCCTCGTGCCCGCTGCGCGTCCGCTCGTCGCGGCCGACGTCGAAGCCGAGATGCGCGCGGTCGGCCCGGGCTTCGGCCGCCGCATCGCACGCGCGCGTGCGAAGGATCTGCTCCCGCTCTGCGAGACGTGGCGGCCGGATCTCGTCGTGTGCGAAGAACTCGACTACGGCGCGATGATCGCCGCCGAGCGACTCGCCATTCCGCACGCGACCGTCGTCGTCTGCGGAGCCGGCGGCTTCGTGCGGCCCGCGTACGTCGCGCCGTGCGTGGACGAAGTGCGCGCCGCGCACGGACTCCCGCCCGATCCCGAACTCGCGGCGCCGGGTCGTCATCGGGTGCTGACGCCGTTTCCAGCGAGCTATCGCGACCCGGCGTTCCCGCTGCCCGACGACGCACAAGCGTTTCGCACCTTCGCTTCCACCGCAGACGCCGAGCGCGACACGCGCAGCGACGCGACGTCCGGCCGCACGCGCTGCGTGTACTTCACGCTCGGCACCGTCTTCCACGTCGAGTCGGGCGACCTGATGGAGCGCGTGCTCGAGGGATTGCGCGACGTCCCCGCGCAGATCGTCGTCTGCGTCGGTCGCGAACGCGATCCGAGCGCGTTCGGCCCGCAGCCCGCCCACGTGCGCATCGAGCGATTCGTCCCGCAGGCGCAGCTCCTCCCGCACTGCGACGCCGTCATATCGCACGGTGGATCGGGCTCGGTACTCGGCGCGCTCACCCACGGCCTCCCGCTGGTGTTGCTCCCGATCGGCGCCGACCAGCCCCTGAACGCCGCGCGTTGCGAAGCAATCGGCGTCGGCCGCGTGCTCGACCCGCTGACCCTCACACCGGAGCACCTGCGCGAAACCGTGATCCGCGTGCTCGAAGATCCAGTCCACCGCAACGCCGCGCGGCAGGTGAAGAGCGAGATCGCCGCAATGCCGGACCCCGATCGCGCGGTGACATCGCTCGAGCGCGTCGCATCGGCAGCGCGCTGACGACCACCGCCGGATGCTGCGATCGCGCGGCGTGAAACCGGAGTCCCGAAGAGTCACGGACCCGAGACGACACAACCGTGTCTCGGCGTTCACGCCCCCTGCGAGAACTCCCCGGACCTCGGCAGCTGGCACGAGCCCTGCCACACCCGCCCAACGAAGGCCTCACGCCGCTTCTGCATCGCGAAGTCCGTGCTCGCTAGACAGCGAGATCCCGCAGCCTATCCCCTGTTTCCCGCTGGATAGGAAGCATCCCGACGCTTCCTTGCAGCACCCGCACATGCGTCATAGGCTGCGGGGTCTGCAGGTCATTAAGATGTTAGACAGCAGAGCCGGAAGTTATCTTGGGGTCGGGAGAGCCGTTGCGTCTGGCCTGCTGTGTTCACGCGA
>JALOQG010000059.1 GCA_025453505.1 Myxococcota bacterium
AGATCGCCTGCTTGCGGCCGGTGTCGCGATACTCCCAGTGCTTGCCGCCATCGGCCGACACGAGCACGACGCCACCGAGACCGGCGATGTAGCCGTTGTCGCCTTCGAAGCGCACCGTGAACAGGTACGGGTTCTGCGCGATCGCGACCGAGATGCCCGGCGCGTCGGACCTGCGACCGTCGAGGTAGCGGCGCAGGAACTCCGGATCGTCCTTCAGGAAGTCCTCGTAGTCCCACGGCGGCGCGCCGCGTTTGCGGATGCGGTCGGAGAGCAGCCCGGCTTCCTCGAGCACCGCGGAGACCGACTGCACGCGCGCCTCGAGGATCTCGAAGAGCGGTGAGGGATCGTCTTCCGTCCCGAACTCCGCGATCTCGGCGGAACTCGCGACCGGCTCGATCGCGACGTTCAGGTGCGGCATGTCGATGATCTTGGTCGCGAACTCCCGCAGCGACTGCGCGTGCTCTTCCGTGATGTCGATCACGTTGTACGGCAGCGAGATCGGCGGCACCGAGATGTCCTGCTCGATCGCGCCGCGTTCCCACTGCTGGCCCGCGTTGTCGGTGTGGAAGATGTAACCGAACTCGCCGATGATCCAGCAGCGCGTCGACGCCGGCAGGCAGAACACGTCGGTGAGTCCGACGTCTTCGTAGACCTTCTCGCCCTTGCGCACGCGTTCCTGTTCGGGCGGTGAGAGCCACACGAACTGCGGGTGGAGCAGATCGATCGTCAGCGACCGGTCCTGCCAGCTCACGCCGCCGTCGTCGGTGAAGAGGCGCGCGCCCCACTCTCCCACGGCCCACGCGGTGTTCGCGTCGAGCGCGTGCACCGCGAAGAGATGGGTGTCTTCCTTCGCCTTGGTGTTGTCCTGGCTCTTCCAGGTGAGGCCGCCGTCCTCGGTGCGGAGGATCGTGCCCGACTGTCCGACGGCCCAGCCGCGCGTGGCGTCGGCCATCGACACGTCGTAGAGCAGGTTGCGGGTGCCGCTGTTGCCACGCTTCCAGGTGGTGCCGCCGTCGCCGCTGAGGTAGACGGAGCCCCAGTAGCCGGCGGCCACGACGTTCTGCGGCGTCGGTGCCGAGACGGCGAACAAATCGTCGTAGATGTCGATCTGGTCCGAGCTGCCCTTGTTGGGATCGAAATGCACGTCGTGACAGGCGGAACCCAGGAGCACGACCGCAGCGAGGCCCGCGAGCGCCGATGTGGCGCGCCTCGCGAGGGGGGACGACGTCATGAAGGCTCCTCGGGCCCCGCGATCGGGCCCCAACGCGGGAAGACGAGTGCGGCTCGAACCGCAGCATCGAACCGATCGACCGCAATCGAACGGCCCGATCACCGAACGCCCGGATCGCGCGCAGGGGTCGACCCGGGGAACCACTCTCTAAACTAGGCGCCGATGCGTTGTCAAGAAGACGGCCCGAGCGGCGCGACGCCGCTCGACTCCCTCCCCTCCGCACCCGCTCCGATTCCGCTGCGACATCGACTCCGCGCGTCGGGAATCCCCCAGGCGCTGCGCCTCGCGCGCTGCGTCATTCCGATCCTGCTGCGCGAAGCGCTGGCGCGTCCGTTCGACGCGTTCGGCGACGGCGCCGACCGGCGCCGAAGGCGCCAGATGCGAGCCGCGCAATCGCTCGCGCGGGCGCTCGGCGAACTCAAGGGGCCCTTCGCGAAGGCCGGGCAGTTCGCGTCGCTCCGCTACGACGTCCTCGGACCCGAACTCCGCGAGGCGTTCGCGACGCTGCAGGATCGCGTGCCGCCCCTGCCCTTCGGCGCGATCGCCGCGCGCGTCGAAGCGGAACTCGGCGCGCCGCTGGCCTCCCTCTTCCTTTCTTTCGAGGAACAGTCTCTCGGCGCGGCCTCGGTCGCGCAGGTGCATCGCGCGCAGCTCGCGCCCGGCGGCGAGCCCGTCGCTGTGAAGGTGCAGTATCCGTGGCTGGCGCATTCGCTGCCGGCCGATCTCGCACTGGTGCGGCGCCTGCTGCGCGCGTTCGCAGCGGATCGCGACGCGAAGCAGCGCGAGCGGCTCTTCGACGAGTTCGCCGACGGCATCGCGGGCGAACTCGACTTCGAGCGCGAAGCGCGCGTCGCGCGCGAGATCGCCGCGAACCTCGCCGGCGATGCGCAGGTCGTCGTACCGCAGATCCACGCAGCGCTCTCGACGCGACGCGTCCTCGTGATGAGCTACGTGCCCGCGATCCCGATCGCGGATCGCGACGCGCTGCGCGCCCGCGACGTACCGCTGCGCGCCGTGCTCGAGACGCTCGCGCGCGCCTACGCGAAGCAGGTCTTCGTGGACGGTCTCTTCCACGCCGATCCGCATCCGGGCAACCTCTTCGTGATCGACGAGCCCGAGATGTCCGTGCGGCCGCGCGTGCTCTTCATCGACTTCGGCCTCTCGAAGCACCTCGACGCGACCCTGCGACGCGAACTCCAGCAGGGCATCCACGCGCTGTTGCGACGCGACGTCGAGGCATTCCTCGACGGCATGGACCGCATGGGCATGATCGCGCCGGGCGCTCGCGACGGCGTGCGTGCGGCCGTCCAGGCGATGTTCGATCGGATCGCCGCCGAGGGGCAGGTGCTGGGCCTGGGCGGCGGCCAGGTGCTGGCGCTCAAGGACCATGCCAAGCGTCTGCTGGAACGGACGCCCGGCCTGCAGCTTCCGAACGACCTGCTCCTCTACGCGAAGACGCTCTCCTATCTCTTCGCGCTCGGCGAGCGACTCGATCCGTCGGTGGATCTGATGAAACTCACGGTGCCGTACCTGCTCCGCTTCCTCGCGGCGAAGATGTAAACAAGGGCGCGCGCCCGAGCGCGCGACTTCCGCGTCCCTGCGGATCGAGGAGACGACGTGCGGCCCTGCGCTGCGATCTTGACCCTGCTCCTGGTGTGCCCGACCGCGACCCGCGCGTCGGCCGACTTCGTCGCGACGCGCATCGACGCCGCGAATCACGCGCGACTCTCGCCCGGCGGTGCCGACGCGAGCGGTGGCGTCGGCGACTGGGCGCTCTCGAACGGCACGCTGTGCGCCGTCGTCGCGGATCCCGCCCACGAGAGCGATCTCGCGCCCTTCGGCGGCGGGCTCGTGGATCTCGGACACTGCGGGCGAGGCGACGACCAGCTCGTGCTGGTGCAACCACTCGCGAACCTCGACCGGCGTGGCGCCGTACGCGCGGAATCCGTCGAAGCCACCGCGAGCGACGCGCAGGCGCAGATCGCGATGCGCGGCACGCTCTTCGGCTGCGAAGTCGAGACGGTCTACCGGCTCGATCGCGAGGACCCGGCGCGGCTGCGGATCACGACGCGCGCCGTACGGCGCGAGGCCGGCGATCGCTTCTTCGCACTCGGCGACGTCGCGCTGCACGCCCAGCACGGGCTGCGGCCCTTCGCGATCGACGCGCGCGGCCGCAGCACCGCCGAGGCCTTCTCGCATCCCGCCGTCGATCTCGCGAGCCCGCTCTCCATCGCGCGCGCGATCCGGCCGGCGGACACGCGCATCCTCGTCGGCGCCGGTCCGATCGAGCCGGGCATCGCCTACGCGCTGCGCGCGACGCGCGCCGAACGCAGCGCGGGCGACGCGACGCAACCCGCGTCCGTCGTGTCGCTCTCTGCGGAGAACTTCTCGGGCCTGGCGGCATTCGCCGAGCCTTTCTGGTTCGGCGGCGATCGGCTCGGAGCGCTGCAGATCCTGCAGACCTTCACGATGGATCTCGCGATCGGCGAATCGCTCGTCTTCGAGCGCGAGATCCTGGTCTCGCCGAGGTCCGATGCGGCGTCGCTCACCGATCGCCTGCTCTCCGGCACGCATCGCGTGACGGGACACGTCGCGGATCCGCGCGCGCGGCTCGCGGTGCGCGATGCGAGCGGCCACGTCGCGACCGACGTCGCGCCCGCGGCGGACGGGTCGTTCGGCTTGCGGCTGCCGCCGGGCTCCTACGAAGTGCGCGTGCTCGGCTCGATGGGCGGCGAGATCGCACGAAGCATCGACGTCGCGGGAGCGGATCTCGAAGTCGGCGAACTCGCTGCGCCGCCTCTCGGCATCGTGGAGCTGCCGCAGGGCCATGCGATGCGGCTCAGCTTCCTCGGCATCGACGGCACGCCCGACCCGCGTTTCGGCGACGAACGCCCGCCCGTGGCCTTCGGCACCGAGACGCCGCCGGGATCCGCGCAGACGCGCGACGTCTCGCTGGCGGGCGTCGCCGGCGATCCGCGATCCGTGTCGCTGGCGCCCGGGCGCTATCGCGTGTTCGCCGGGCGCGGCCTCGAGTTCGGCGTGACCAGCACGGAGATCGAAGTCACGGCTGGAGCGCGCGTGACGCTCGGGATCGAGGCGCCCGCGCGCGCGATCGAGACACCCGGCTGGATCGGCGCCGACCTGCACGTGCACGCCGCGCCGAGCGACGATTCCGCCGTGCCGCTCGAGGCGCGAGTGCGATCGTTCCTGGCGGAAGGCGCCGAGGTGATGGTCGCCACCGATCACGAAATGGTGACGGACTACACGCCGCTGATCCGCGAGCTGGGCGTCGCCGGTCGCATCGCGAGCCTGGCGGGCCAGGAGATCACCAGCAGCGTCTCGACCGCCGAAGCGCCGTACACCTTCGGTCACGCCAACGCCTTCCCGCTGCCCCTGCGTCCGGCGGAGTACAGGCGGGGCGCGCTCGCGAACGAGGGGCGGCGGCTGCGCGACGTGATCGACCAGGTTCGCGCTCTCGGCGGCGATCGCATCGTGCAGCTGAACCACGCGCGCAGCGGCGGCGGCACCCAGGGATTCTTCGACCACCTCTCGATCGGTCACGCGTTCGAGCCCGACCTGCCGCTCGCCATCCCGCCGAACGCCGTGCTCCTCGCGCGCGCGGCCACCACCGGCACGCGCGACCTCGACTTCGACGCGATGGAGCTGCTCAACGGCCCTTCGATGGAGCGCTACCGCCAGCTTCGCGCCGACTGGTTCGCGCTGCTCCGTCAGGGCTTCGTGCGCACCGGCACGGCCAACAGCGACACGCACCTGCTGGGCGAGGTCGCGGCGACGCCGCGCAATCTGGTGCGCATGGCGCCGGATGCGCCGGACCGCTTCGACGCGAACGCGTTCGTCGCGGCGCTGCGCACCGGGCAGGTCGTCGGCACCACGGGACCGATCGTCGACGTGCGCGTCGGCGACGCCGGACCCGGCGAGACCCATCGCGGGCGCGAGGCCACGATCCACGTCGAAGTGCGGGCGGCGCCGTGGGTGCCGGTCTCGCACGTGCGCGCGTTCGTGGACGGAGTGCTGGCGCACGAGCGCGACGCCCGGCCCGGCGACGCCATCGCGTTTCCGCACCGCTTCGAGCGCGACGCGTTCGTGACGGTGGAGGTCGAAGGCGTCGCCGACGCGACCTACGCGGCGCGCCTCCCGAAGTTCACGCCGTTCGCATTCAGCAACCCGGTCTTCGTCGACGCCGACGAGGACGGCACCTGGAACGCGCCGGGGCTCTGACCCGCACGTCCCCGGCCGACCCCTGCGCGAAGCGCGCTCTACTCCTTGAACTGGATCTCGTAGAGCTCGTTGTCGTCGATGATCTTCTGGATCTCCTCGTCCGACAGCGTGCCCGTCGCGTTGACCGTGATCGACTGCTCGCGGCCCGTCGCCAGGTCGCGCGCCGACACCGAGACGATGCCGTTGGTGTCGATGTCGAAGGAGACTTCGATCTCCGGCTCGCCCTTGCGGGCCTCGCGGATGCCCGAGAGGATGAACTCGCCGAGCAGGTCGTTCTCCTCCGCGGTGTCGCTCTCCCCCTGGAGCACGCGGATCTTCACCGCGGTCTGGTTGTCGCGCGTGGTCGTGAAGACGTGGGCGCGGCGCACCGGCAGCGTGGTGTTGCGCTCGATCAGCTTCGCGAAGTGGCCGCCGTAGGTCGCGATGCCGAGCGAGAGCGGCGTCACGTCGAGCAGCACCAGCTTCTGGTCCTCGGAGAGCAGCGCCTCGGCCTGGATCGCAGCGCCGATCGCGACGACCTCGTCCGGGTTGACGCCCTTGTGCGGGCGCTTGCCGAAGAAGTCCGCGACGCGCTCCTGCACCAGCGGCATGCGCGTCTGACCGCCGACCAGGATCACCTGATCGACGTCCTGCTGCGAGATGCCGGCGTCGGAGAGACACAGTTTCACGGTCTCCATCGTGCGATCGACGATGTCCGCGACGATCTCCTCGAGCTTTTCGCGCGAGAGCACCACCGAGAGGTGGCGCGGGCCGTTCGCATCCGACGCGATGAACGGCAGGTTCACCTCCGTCTGGAGGCTCTGCGAGAGGTCGCACTTGGCCTTCTCCGCGGCGTCCTTGAGCCGCTGGAGCGCCATCGGCTCGGAGCGCAGGTCGATGCCTTCCGCGGCCTCGAACGTCTCGAGCAGATGGTTCACGACGCGGCGATCGAAGTCTTCGCCGCCGAGGAAGGTGTCGCCCGCGGTCGCGAGCACTTCGAGCACGCCGTCGCCCATCTCGAGGATCGAGACGTCGAAGGTTCCGCCGCCGAGGTCGTAGACCAGCACGGTCTCGTCGCTCGGCTTGCGGCCGAAGCCATAGGCGAGCGCCGCGGCGGTCGGCTCGTTGATGATGCGCAGCACCTCGAGGCCGGCGATCTTGCCGGCGTCCTTGGTGCACTGGCGCTGGGCGTCGTTGAAGTGCGCGGGCACCGTGATGACGGCCTCGCGCACGGGCTCGCCGAGGTGCTCCTGGGCGACGCGCTTCATCTCGCGCAGGATGATCCCCGCGATCTCCGGACACGTGAAGACCTTCTCGCCCAGGCGGATGCGCGGATCCTCGTTGGGTCCTTCGACGATCTCGTAGGGGCAGAGTTCGAGCGCGCGGCGCACTTCCGGCGAATCGAAGCGCCGGCCGATCAGCCGCTTGCTCGCGTACACCGTATTGCGCGCGTTCGTGATCGCCTGCCGCTTGGCGAGATGGCCGACGAGGCGCTTGCCGTCGTCCGCGAGCGCGAACATGGACGGCGTCGTCTTGTAGCCGCCCGTGTTCGGGATGACGACCGGCTGGCCGTTGTCCACCACGGCGACGCACGAGTTCGTCGTCCCGAGATCGATGCCGATCACCCGACTCATCGCTTTCCCCCCAGCCAGCGGAGCCCCAGCGGGCGGCCACCGATTTCGCGCAACGCCGTGCGCGCTTCCTCATCGGACGCATCGAGAGCGAGCGCGGCCTCGAGCTCGCGTCTCGCATTCGCTTCGAGGCCGGCCGCCTGGTAGACCTGCCCGAGCAGGCGGTGATGGCCGCCCTGTTTCGGATCGATCTCCACGGCCGCCATCGCCCACTCCTTCGCCTGGCGCAGATCGCCGCCGGTCATCCACGCGAGCTTCGCGGCGCGATGCAAGAGCTCGGCATCGTGCGGGCGAAGCTGGATCGCATCGTCGAAGGCGCGCAGCGCGACCTTGAAGTCGCGCAGCTCGAGGGCGCTCTCCGCCTCCTTGAGCAGGCGCTGTGCGCGCTCGTCCTGGGCGCGGCGCTGCACGGCGACGAAGTGTTCCTTGTAGATCGCGTTCCAGGGATCGAACGCGATCGCGAGGCGCACGCTGCCCGCGGCCTCGACCCAGCGTCCCGCCGCGTGCGACGCCATGCCGGCCTCGAAGAAGCGCTTCGCGCGCGCCTTCCGGTCGCGCAGCACGCGCGAGTGCAGGGAGAACACGTGCGGGCGGCGCGGCACGCGCGGGCCGGCCGCGGGCTTCTGCTGCGCCGCTTCGGCCGCCGCCTCGGCGGGCTGCGCCGTCTCTGCGGGCTGCACCGTCTCTGCGGACGGCGTGGATCCGCCCGCCGCCGCCAGCGAACGCTCGATCTCGGCGCGTGCCGTGGGATCCGAAAGGAGCTCGTAGGCTTCGACGATCTTTCCGAAGATGCGCTCGAGCCGCTTGCCGAACGAGCCGGTGTTGCGACGGAAGAAGCGATCGGGATGCAGCTCCCGCGAGAGCGCGAAGTAGGCCTTGCGCAGGATCTTGCGGTCGGCGTCGCGCGCGACGCCGAGGATCTCGTGATAGGGCGATTCCAGCCGCGCCTCGAAGTCGAGGATGCGGAGCTGGACCTCGACGGGGATGTCGAGACTCGGATCCGTGTCGCCGGAACGCGCATGCGACGAGTCGAGCACGGCGGCCGCGCCGGGTGCGGCGGCGGACACGACGACCGTCACGACGCCTTCGGCGACCCAGCGCTCGAGGCAGCGATCGACCTCGTCCGGGCCGATGCCTCCGATGCTGCGCAGCAGCGTCCACGGCGTCGTGCCATCGATGCGCGAGAGCAGGTAGCCCTCGGCCGGCGTGAGGGAGAGCCCCGCCGGATCCACGCCCGGACGCAGATGCGGAATTCGTTCCTGCTGCGTTGCCGAGCCGTTGCCTAGACGCATCGCTCCATCCCGACGAAGTCGACGAAACGTGACGGCGAGTCGCACGGAACCCGCAAACCCCGTGCGGGACCTCGGTCCTTCATCGGTCTGCGCTCGCGAAAGCTGAGCAGCGGCGCCGCGACGGGCGCCGAGCCGCACCTGGAACCCCGCGGGGCCCGGCGTCAGGCCTGCGTCAGCAGGGCCTCGAGGATGGCCTTCTGGGCGTGCAGGCGGTTCTCCGCCTGATCGAAGACGATGCTGCGAGGCCCGTCGAGGACGTCGTCGGTGATCTCCTCCCCGCGATGCGCCGGGAGGCAGTGCAGGATCTTCGCGTCCGGTGCGTGGGCGAGCAGCCGCGCGTTGAGCTGGAAGGGCTCGAAGAGCGCCCGCCGCTGCTCGCTCTCGTCTTCCTGACCCATGCTGGTCCAGACGTCGGTGTAGACGAAGTGCGCGCCGCGCACCGCCTCTACCGGGTCCTCCGTCCAGAGCACGCGGGCGCCGCTGCGCGCGGCCAGCTCCGCGGCCCGCTTGCGCACGCTGGGCGGCGGGCGATGCGTCGCCGGCGTCGCGAGGCGGAGTTCGCCGCCGAGCACCGAGATCGCGTTGAGCAGCGAGCTGGCGACGTTGTTGCCGTCGCCCACGTACGCGACGGCCGACTTCGAGAGCTCGGCGCGCTCGGTGATCGTCTGCAGGTCCGCCATCGCCTGGCACGGGTGGAGCAGATCGGTGAGTCCGTTGATGACCGGCACGCTGGCCGCCGCGGCGAGTTCTTCGACCAGAGCGTGGTCGTAGGTGCGCGCCACGATCCCGTGTACCCAGCGCGAGAGATTCCGCGCGACGTCCGCCGCCGTCTCGCGCGTCCCGATGCCGACCTGATCCGGGCGCAGCAGGATGGCGTGACCTCCGAGCTGCGTCATGCCGGCTTCGAACGTGACGTGCGTGCGCAGCGACGGCTTCTCGAAGTACATCGCGAGCGTGCGGCCGCACAACGTCTGGACCGTCTCGCCGCGATGGTGCAGGCGCTTGAGCTCGTGGGCGCGCGCCAGGATCGCCGCCAACCGGTCGGCAGACCAGTCGGCGAGCGAGAGGAAGTCCTTGGGATGGCCGTCGCGCGCGGCCGTCATCGCGTGACCAGCGTCCCGACGCCGCCGTCGGTGAAGATTTCGAGCAGCACCGCGTGCTGGACGCGGCCGTCGATCACGTGCGCGCGCGCGACGCCGCCCTGGACGGCGGCGCTGCAGCACTCGAGCTTCGGAATCATGCCGCCCTTGATGACGCCGGCGTCGACCAGCGCGCGCGCGCGTTCGCGCGTCAGCTCGGGCATGAGCTTCCCGTGGGCGTCGAGCACGCCCGGCACGTCGGTCAACAGGATCAGCTTCTCGGCGCGCAGCGCCTGCGCCACCGCGCCGGCCGCCTCGTCCGCGTTGACGTTGTACGTGAGGCCGTCCTCACCGACGCCGATCGGCGCGATCACGGGCACGAAGCCGGCGTCGGCCACCGCCGTGATCGCCGACGGCTCGACGCCGATCACCTCGCCGACGCGGCCGATGTCGCGGCCGTCGAGGGTGCGGCGGCGCACGCGGATCATGCCGCCGTCGCTGCCGGTCAGGCCGATCGCGCGGCCGCCCGCCTGCTGCACGAGCTCGACGATCTCGTGGTTCACCCTGCCGCCGAGCACCATCTCGACGACTTCCATCGTCTCGTCGTCGGTCACGCGCAGGCCGTCCACGAACACCGACTGCTTGCCGAGCCGCTCGAGCAACGCGCCGATCTGCGGGCCGCCGCCGTGCACGATCACGGGACGCACACCGATGTGCTTCAGCAGCACCACGTCGCGCGCGAACGACGCCCGCAACATGGCGTCCTTCTGCGCGGCGCCGCCGTACTTGACGACGACGGTCTTGCCGACGAAGCGCTGCATGTACGGCAGCGCCTCCATCAACACCTTCGCCTTGTCGATCAGGGCCTGCACTCAGCTTCGATCGAATCGACGAGACTACGGTAGAGGAGCACGTTGCGGAGCGCCGCGGAGAGCGCAGCCCCGAGCACCTCGGCGGCGCGCGGCGACGCGACGCGCGGATCCGGCGTGAAGGCGCGGAACACTCCGAGCGTGCGGCCGCGGAAGCGCAACGGCAGCACGAAGAGCGGCGCGGGCACGCCACTCTCGGGCGTGTCGGCGGAGACGTCGAAGCGCGGGTCCGAGGCGGGCGCGTCGCACACGATCGGCTGGCCCGACTCGAAGGCGGCTCCGGTGAGGCCCGCCGAACGCGGCACGACGCGCCGGTCCGAGGAGCCGCCCTCGGCCCACTGCGACTCGAGCCGCAGCGCGCCGCTCTCGGGATCGAGCAGGTACACCGCGACGGGTTGGGCGCGCAGCGCATCGGCGAGCGCACGCAACGCGGAGCCGAGCACGCGCGGCGGCTCGACCTCGCGGGTCATCGCGTCGCACACCACGCGTGCGAGCTCTGCCGCGGCGTCGGCCTCGCCGGCGGGCGACGGCACGCCCGCGACCGGCGCCTCCTCGCCCGCGGCCGGCGCCTCGAGCCACGGTGCGAGCGTCAGCGAGAGCAGGCGCAACAGCGCGAGATCCTCGTCGCCGAACGGAGCACCGCCGCGGCGATCGGTGGCGCACAGCGCGCCGAAACGGGCCGGTCCGACGCCGAGCGGCATGACGACGAACGAGCCCGTCTCGTAGCGATCGCTCGAATCACCCGCGAAGCGCGGATCGCTCGCGAAATCGGCCACCACGATGGGCTCGCCCTGCGCGACCGCGCGGCCCGCGACGCCCGCTCCGAGCGGCACCGCGTCGAGTTCTTCGGTCGCGAGCTTACGGCCGGTGGCGGCGGCGACGCGCAAGTGACCCTCGCGCCCGTCGCGCAACAGGATCGACGTCTTCGACGCGCCGAGCAGCCGCGCCATCGCCTCGGCTGCGCGCGCCGCGAGCGCATCGCGTTCGCCGCGCACGCCGTCGCCGAGCAGCGCTTCGACCTCGCCCGCGAGGGCGCCGAGGCGTTCCTTCAGCGCGTTCCAGCTCGACGCCATCTCGTAGGCCTCGAGCGCGCGCCGGACCGAGAGCTTCACCTCTTCCTCGTGGAGCGGCTTCGCGAGATAGTCGCAGGCGCCGAGGCGCAGCGCCTCGAGCACGTACTCCTGGTCGGTGTGCGAGGAGAGCATCACCACGCGCAGCGACGGCCGTCGCTCGCGCAACAGACGCAGCACCGCGAGACCGCTCTGGTCGGGCAGCTGGATGTCGAGCACCGCCACGCCGATGCGGGGGTCCTCGGCGGCATCGAGCGCTTCCGCCGCATTCGATGCGAGGCAGACCGTGAGCCCGTCGCCTTCGAGCAGCTCGCGGATCGCCTCCCGGAAGAAGCGCTCGTCGTCCACCACCAGGACCGAGCTCGTGGGAACCGGGCGTGCCTGCGTTTGGTTGGCGCCACTGTGCATGTCGATCGCTCCGCCGGGGGGCCGGTTCACAAGATGTAGCGCGAAAGGTCCTCGTCGCGCGCGAGCTCGCCGAGCCGCTCCCGCACGAAGGCCTCGTCCACGACCAGACGCCGACCGCCGAGGTCGGGCGCGTCGAAGCTGACCTCGTCGAGCAGCCGCTCCATCACGGTGTGCAGGCGGCGCGCCCCGATGTCGTCGGTGCGGGCGTTCACCTGCGCCGCGATCTGCGCGATCGCGCGCACGCCGTCGTCGCGGAAATCGAGTTCCACGCCTTCGGTCGCGAGCAGCGCGACGTACTGGCGCACCAGCGAGTTGTCGGGCTCGGTCAGGATGCGGACGAAGTCGCCCTCGCCGAGGCTCTGCAGCTCGACCCGGATCGGGAAGCGGCCCTGCATCTCGGGGATCAGGTCCGACGGCTTCGCGACGTGGAACGCGCCGGCCGCGACGAAGAGGATGTGGTCGGTGCGAACCGGCCCGTGCTTGGTCGAGACGGTCGAGCCCTCGACGATCGGCAGCAGGTCGCGCTGTACGCCCTCGCGCGACACGTCGGGACCGCCGCGTCCGGCCGCGCTCGGCGCCGCGATCTTGTCGATCTCGTCGATGAACACGATGCCGCTCTGTTCGGCGCGCTCGATCGCGAGCTCGCGCACCTTGTCCGCGTCGACGAGGCGCGTCGCCTCCTCCGCCGCGAAGGCCTCGCGCGCGGCGGGAATCTTGAGGCGCCGGCGGCGCGTCTTCTTCGGGAACATGTTGCCGAGCAGGTCCTTGAACTGGACGCCCATCTCCTCGACGCCCTGGGGCGTGAAGATCGACATCTGCGGCGTCGCGGATTCGGGCAGCTCGACCTCGACGTCGCGCTCGTCGAGCAGGCCCTGGCGCAGCATCTTGCGCAGCTTCTCGCGCGTCTCGCCGCCCGGCGGCACCTCGGCAGTGGTCTCGTTCGGCGCGAGCGGCAGCAGCGCGTCGAGGATCCGCTCTTCGGCGCGCTCCTCGGCCTTCGCGCGCACGGAGCGCTTCTCCTCGTCGGTGACCATCTGCACGGCGAGGTCGGCGAGATCGCGCACGATCGACTCGACGTCGCGCCCGACGTAGCCGACCTCGGTGAACTTCGAAGCCTCGACCTTCAGGAACGGCGCCTGCGCGAGCTTCGCGAGGCGTCGCGCGACCTCCGTCTTCCCGACGCCGGTCGGCCCGATCAGGATGATGTTCTTCGGCGCGATCTCGTCGCGCAGCTCGCCCGGCACCTGCTGGCGCCGCCAGCGGTTGCGCAGCGCGATCGCGACGGCGCGTTTGGCGTCGCGCTGCCCGACCACGTAGCGGTCGAGTTCCGACACGATCTCGCGCGGCGTGAAGCTCCGCAGATCCGTCACGGCAGCGTCTCCAGCTGGATCTGGTCGTTCGTGTAGATGCAGATCTCCGCGGCGACGACCAGCGATTCGCGCGCGATCTCCTCCGCCGTCAGCGACGTGCGGCGCACCAGCGCGCGCGCCGCCGCGAGAGCGAAGGGTCCGCCGGATCCGATCGCCGCGACGCCGTCGTCGGGCTCGAGCACGTCGCCGTTGCCCGACACGAGCAGCAGCGCCTCGGAATCGCCGACCAGCAGCATGGCTTCGAGTCTCCGCAGCGCGCGATCCGTGCGCCACTCGCGCGCCAGCTCGACCGCCGCGCGCCGCACGTTTCCGGCGTGCGCCTCGAGCTTCGCCTCGAGGCGTTCGACCAGCGCGAGGCCGTCGGCCGCGCCGCCCGCGAAGCCCGCGAGCGCCCGGCCCTTCCCGATCCGACGCACCTTGGTGGCGCGATGCTTGGCGATCGTCTGCCCGATCGTGACCTGTCCGTCGGCCGCGATCGCGAGCCGGCCGTCGCGCAGCACGCCGAGCACGGTGGTCGAGTGCACGCGCGTCATCGGCGCTTCGCGCGCGGGTGCGCGCCATCGTACACCTCGACGAGTCGCGCGGCCGAGACCGCGGTGTAGCGCTGCGTCGTCGAGAGGCTGGCGTGGCCCAGCAGCTCCTGGATCGAACGCAGGTCGGCGCCCATGTCGAGCAGGTGCGTCGCGTAGGAGTGGCGCAGCCGGTGCGGGTGCACGCGATCCGCGACGCCCGCCGCGCGCGCGCGCGTGCCGAGGATGCGCCGCGCGGCGCGCGGATCGAGTCGTCGCGCGGGCATCCGGCCCTGCAACGTCGGGAAGAGCGGCTCCGCCTGGTAGCCGGGCCGCCGGCGCGCCTCGAGCCAGCTGCCGAGCGCCTGACGCGCCGCGCGCGGCAGCGGCACCACGCGCTCCTTGCGGCCCTTGCCGAGCACGCGCACTTCGCGCCCGAGCAGATCGACGTCGCGCACGTCGAGCGCGAGCGCCTCTCCGATGCGGAGCCCCGCGCCGTAGAGCAGCTCGAGCAGCGCACGATCGCGCAGGCGCCGGACGTGGTCGTCGCCGCTCGCGGCGGCCGCGACCGGTTCGGCTTCGACGACGGCCTGGCACTCGTCCACCGAGAGCGGGCGCGGCAAGCGCGGGCGCAGCTTCGGCGGAGAGATGCCGATGGTCGGATCGCGCTCGATCGCTTCTTCGCGCAGCAGCCAGCGGAAGAAGCTGCGCAGCGCGGCGAGCTTGCGGGCGACCGAAGCGGCGCTGCGCGTGCGGTGCAGCGAGGCGAGGAAATCGCGGACGTCGTCGGCCGACACCGCAGCGGGACGCTTGCCGGCGGCGAACGTCGCGAAGTGCGCGAGATCCGTCGCGTAGCCGCGACGCGTGTGCACGGAGGCACCCCGCTCGGCGGCGAGGTGGCGATCGAAACGGGCGAGCGCGTCGGCGAACGTCATGCCGCGATCTCCTCGATCCACGGCGCGAGATCGCGCAACGCGCGCTCGGCGAGCGCGGCGTTGCGCGCGGCACGCCGGTTGCGAAAGCCCGTCGCGTCGACGCGGCCTTCGGCGAGCGGCGGAAAGAGGCCCCAGTTGACGTTCATCGGCTGGAATCGTTTCGGGTCGGCCTCGCCCAGGTGCCGCAGCAGCGCCGCGTGCGCGGTCGTCCCGGGCGGGAGCGGCGGCTCGGCACCGCGCAGCTTCGCGACCGCGAACAGACCCGCGAGCCCACCGAGCGCGGCCGACTCGAGATATCCCTCGACGCCCGCCATCTGGCCGGCGACGAAGAGACCCGGCCGCACGCGCAGCTCGAGATCCGGTGCGAGCTGGCGCGGCGCATTCAAGTAGGTGTTGCGATGCACCGTGCCGTAGCGGGCGAAGACCGCCTCGCCGAGTCCGGGCAGCGTACGGAAGACGCGCTGCTGGTCGCCGATCCGCATCTTGGTCTGGAAACCCACCAGGTTGTAGAGCACGCCCGCGCGATCCTCGTGGCGGAGCTGCAACACCGCGTGCGGACGCCGGCCGGTACGCGGATCGACGAGCCCGACCGGCTTCATCGGTCCGTGCGCCAGCGTCTCGCGGCCGCGCCGCGCCATCTCCTCGATCGGCAGGCAGCCCTCGAAGTAGAGCGCCTTCTCGAACGGGTGCAGCGGGACCGTATCCGCGGCGAGCAGTGCGTCGACGAACGCCTCGTAGGCGTCGCGATCGAGCGCGAGGTTCAGGTAGTCGCCGTCCTGCTCGGGATCGTCCTGCTGCCAGCGCGAGGCGCGGAACGCCGCGCCCGGCGCGAGCGAATCGGCGTAGACGATCGGCGAGACTGCGTCGTAGAAGTAGAGCGACTCCTCGCCGATCCGCGCGCACAGATCGGCCGCGAGATCCGCGTCCGTGAGCGGGCCCGTCGCGAGCACGACCCACGGTTCGTCGGGCAACTTCGCGACGCGGGCGCGCCGCACCTCGATGCGCGGATGTGATTCGATCGCGCGCGTCACGAAGGCAGAGAACGCGTCGCGATCCACGGCGAGCGCGCTGCCGGCCGGCACGGCGGTCGCGTCGGCGGCCTGCAGGATCAGCGATCCGGCCCGGCGCATCTCTTCCTTGAGCAGGCCCACCGCGTTCGCGAGCGACGCCGAACGCAGCGAGTTGCTGCACACGAGCTCCGCGAAGGCGTCGCTGCCGTGCGCGGGCGAGCGATGCACGGGCCGCATCTCGTAGAGCAGCACGTCGACTCCGCGTTGCGCGGCTTGCCAGGCGGCCTCGCAGCCCGCGAGCCCTGCCCCAACGACGACCAGACGCTGCTCGTTCATGAGCGGCGCAGCATAACGCTACGAGCTTCGCGCCACACGGAGCCGGCCATCGCGATCCTCCACGACGCGGCCCTCGATCTCGAGCGCGAAGAGCTCGCGCGCGAGCCGCTGCGCGCTCCAGCCGAGTCGTTGGCAGAGCGCGTCGCGCGTGGCCGGTTCGCTCGCGATCGCCGCGAGCAGCGGAGAATCGCTCGTCGAGACGTGCGGATCGCGCGCGGTCGAAGCTCCGGCCGCGCGCCGATCGGGACGCGCCGGCGATGCGAGGGCGGCGATCGCGGCCGCGGTCCGTTCGCGCTGCGCGGCGCGCTCACGCGGCGTCGCCGCGCCGAGACCGATCGCCGCGAGAACGTCCGAGACGTCGAGCACGGGCCAGGCACCCGCACGCAGCAGCTGGTTCGGACCTTCGCTCGTCGGTGCACCGACCGATCCGGGGACGGCCAGCACTTCGCGGCCCTGATCGGCGGCATGCCGCGCCGTCACGAGCGAGCCACTGCGTGCACGCGCTTCA
>JALOQG010000060.1 GCA_025453505.1 Myxococcota bacterium
CGCCGACCTCGATCTCGATCACGGCCCGATGGCCGACGAGCCGGAACGGCAGCACCGCCTCGTCCGCGGCCGTGACCTGCTCCGGCACCGTGAAGCGCTTCGGGTCGAGGAAGCGCATGCGCCGTCCGGGGAAATCGATCTCCACGACGTACGCGGAGAGGAAACGCGCGCCGAGCACGGCCCACTCGCCGTCGGCCGCCGCAGCGGTCTCCCCGCGCCGCGTGTCGACGTGCAGCTCGAGATCGCGACCGAGGCGCGTCGAGCGGCGGTACGGCGTCTGCTTCGAGCGCCGCAAGCTGATGCCGAGATCCGAGGCGGCCTGCGGCGTCGCGAAGCTTTCCGGCGATCCCGTGTCCACGAGCAGCGGCAGGGGGCGCGATCCTTCGGGCGCCAGATCGATGCGGACTTCGAGACCGCGCCCTTCCGCCGCAGCGAGGAACGGAAGCTCGGCGAGCACGGCGTCGGCGGCGGGCTGCGCGACGGGCGGATCCGCCAGCGCGACGCCCGCTGCGCACGCGATCGCGGCGACGAACGCTGCGAGCGCGCGGCGCATCACGGCCGCATCTCGCGCGGCGGACTCGCGACCTGCGCACATGCGAGATCGATCTGGAGCAGCCGCTCCTCGACGCCCGCTTCGCCGCTGCGGCGCTGGCCGAGCACGAGCGCGCTCGCATCGCCCTGCATCGCGAGTCCCGTCGGCTCGCCCCAGCGCACGACCTCGTCGGGCAACGCCAGCACCGCCGCGTCGCCCGGCGTCTCGGCAGCGGCGCTGTGAATCTCCGTGGTGTCGCGCAACGGCGCGCGCCGTTCGCGCGCCATCGCCCACGGCGCCAGCGCGAAGCCGAGCCAGTGCGGCAGCGCGCCGGCCGCGTGCCGGTTGCGCGCCGTCGCGAATGCGAGCCAGGCGCCGTCGCCGGCGAGCGACGCCGCGGGCGCGATCTCGTCGCCGAGCCCGTGCGTCGCACGCTCGGCGAAATCGTGCGCCGTGCCGGTGAGCGCTGCGAAGGGATTGCCGCGCGCGACGACCAGCGTGCGGCCGTCCGCGCCCCACGCGACCGGCGCCGCCCACTGCGCGCCGCCGTCGACGAGAACTCCGATCGTGCCGAGCAGGATGCCGCCGTGGCCGGAGCGGATCGTCGCCGCCACGACGCGATAGCGGCCGTCTTCGCGCTGCGACCAGGTCACCATCTGCGGACCCGGACCGAAGACGGGATGTGCGTCGGGACCCGGCGTGAAGCTGAGACGTCGGCCGCGATCGGGCGTCTCGCCGCGCGTGGCGACACCGGCGAGATACAGCTCCGTGTCGTCGGGGCGGCGCCACGTCGCGTGGCGATCGCTCTCGAACACCATCGACACGCCGGCCGCGTTGATCGACGGCCGCTGGTTGTTGCCGGGGTCGCCGCAGGTGATGCACGTGATGGCGCCGCTCGCGCGCTCGAGGCGGTGGATCTGGCGGCGTCCGCCGTCGATCGCGACGGGCGCGTCGAAGTAGACGAAGCGGTCGTCGGGCGTCAGCACGGGATGGGCGCCGGCGGCGTGCAGCAGCGTGACCGCGCGCGGTGTCGGGTCGCAGATCGGAAGCTCGCGCGGCACGACGGTCGCGTCGATCGAGAAGAGCACGGAGGCGAAGCGCCCGCCGGGCTCCGGCCCGCGTCCGGCGACGATCGCGACGGCGACGGCGATCGCCGTCGCGGCGAACGCGCCGAGTCCGAGCGCGATGGCGCCGCGCAGGATCCAGCCCGCGGGCCCGCGCGCAGGCCCGACGGAACGCGCGCCGGCGAAAAGACCCGCGGCGAGCGCCGCGACGGGCGCCAGACTCCAGAACGATCCCGGCCAGTCGAGCCACGTCACCACGGCCGCGATCGCGCCGAGCCAGCCGAGGCTGGCCGCTGCTGCGAGGTGGTGGCCACGATCCGGTTCGGCGTCGCGGCGCGCGAGCCAAGAGGCGATCGCGACGAGCAGCGCGCCCGCTGCAAAGGCCGCCGCGCCGATCGGGACGAGCGTGGCGGCCGGCAGGAAGTCGAGCGCCAGGGCGACGCCCACCGGGAGGCCCGAGACGAACGCCCACAGCCGCCAGAGCAAGAAGGAGCCTCCCAAGACCTCGAAGGGGCGCCGAGAGTACCACCGGCGTCGGGCTCGGCGACCGCCGTGCGCGCGCGCCGTTGCTAGTTTGCGTCCGATGCCCCCCGCTTCCGACCTCCAAGGCGAGGTCCGTGACATCCTCGCGCTGGCGCGCCGCGACCGCGCTGCGGCGAAGGCCGCGCTCGGCGCGCTCTCCGTGGAGGAGCAGGTGGCCGTCGTGTGCGGCGCCCCGGCCGCGCGGCGCGGCGAGCTCTTCGACTTGCTGCCGGCGCCGGAATCCGTGGTGCCGGCGCTGCCCGAGGCGGAGCTCGTCTTCGCGATCAAGGCGATCGGCCGCGCCGACGCCGCGTGGCTGCTCGCGCACGCCACCGACGAGCAGCTGCGCGCCTGCGTCGATCTCGACGCGTGGCGGGACTTCGCGCCCGACCGCGCCGCGCTCGGCGAATGGATCGCGACCTTCGCCGAAGCCGACGACGACACGCTGCTGCGCGGCGTGCAGGCGCTCGACGCCGAGGTCGTGATGTTGTGGCTCCAGGGCTGCGTCGAGGTGCAGATGAAGCCGAGCGAGAGCGACGACCAGGGCTGGAGCCCGCCCGCCGGCGGCCAGACCGTGGACGGCGTGTTCTACGTGATCGCGCGCGGCGACGGCGACGACGCCGATCTCGTGATGCGCCTGCTCGGCCTGCTCTTCGAGTCGGACTACTGGTTCTACTTCCGACTCTTGCAATCCGTCATCTGGGAGCTGCCGGCCGAGAACGAGGAGTGGGCGCTCAAGTGGCGCACGGGCCGCATGCAGGACCTCGGGTTTCCGAGCTGGGAGGAAGCCGCCGGGATCTACGCACGTCCGCGTCGCGAGGAGATCGAGAAGATCCCGGACGCCGCGCCGCCGATCGGCGAATGGCATCTCCCGGTGTTCGTGCCCGAGCTGCCGACGGTCGCCGACGCCGAACTCTCGCTGTTCCGCGCCGCAGCGGAGCTCGACGACGACGGACGCCGCCGCTTCTTCTACGCATTCCTCGCGCTGGCGAACCAGGTCGCCGTCGCGGACCGGCTGCCGCTCGGCGACGCCGAGTCCATCCCGAAGTCGATCGACAAGGCGGCCGCGATCGCGAGCCGCGGTCTCGACGAGTTGGTGCGGCGTCACGGCATGACGGCGCCGGAGACACTGGGCCGCGTGTCGCTGCTGAGGCTGTTTCGCATCGGCGCGCACCTTGACCCGCCGGAAGGCGCTTCGTAGGCTCGTTCCGAGGAATCGGAGGGACGTTTCGATGAGCAAGGTGAAGATCGCGATCGCGGGCGTGGGCAACTGCGCCAGCTCGCTGTTGCAGGGAATCGAGCACTATCGGAGCGTGCCCGAAGACCAGCACGAGGCCTGGGGCCTCATGCACCTCGAGATGGGCGGGATGCGGCCCACCGACGTGGAAATCGTGGCCGCGTTCGACGTGGACGTCCGCAAGGTCGGGCGCCCGCTCCACGAGGCGGCCTTCGCCGCTCCCAACTGCACGCGCGTGATCACCGACCAGGTCGCCAAGTCCGACGTGGTCGTACAGATGGGGCCGGTGCACGACGGCGTCGCCGAGCACATGGCGGAGTACCCGCCCGAGCGCTCGTTCCGCGTCGCCGGCGAGCGTCCCGTCGACGTCGCACGCGTGTTGCGCGAGAGCGGCGCCGAGGTGCTCGTCTCGTACCTGCCCGTCGGTTCGGAGAAGGCGGCGAAGTCCTACGCCGAGGCATGCCTCGAGTCGGGCGTGTCGCTGGTCAACTGCATGCCCGTCTTCATCGTGTCCGACCCGCAGTGGGGCGAGCGCTTCCGACAGGCCGGCATCCCTTGCGCGGGCGACGACATCAAGTCGCAGGTCGGCGCGACGATCCTGCACCGCGCGATCGTGCGGCTCTTCGCCGACCGCGGCGTCAAGATCGAGCGCACCTACCAGCTCAACACCGGCGGCAACACCGACTTCCTGAACATGCTCTCGCGCCAGCGTCTGGCGTCGAAGAAGATCTCGAAGACGGAAGCCGTCACGTCGCAGATCCCGTACGACATCGGCGCCGACAACGTGCACATCGGCCCGAGCGACTACGTGCCGTTCCAGAACGACAACAAGGTCTGCTTCCTGCGCGTCGAAGGGCGCGGCTTCGGCGGCGCGCCGATCGAGCTCGAGGCGCGCCTCTCGGTGCAGGACTCGCCCAACTCCGCGGGCATCGTGATCGACGTGGTGCGCTACGTGAAGATCGCGCGCGAGCGCGGCGTGGCAGGGCCGCTGCTGCCGATCTCGGCCTACACCATGAAGCACCCCCCGGTGCAGATGCGCGACGTCGACGCCGCGCGCCAGATCGACGCCTTCCTCGAACTCCCGGCGGGAGATGACGCCTCCTAGCGCGCAAGAGCGCCTCTGCGTGCTGCTCGCCGTGCGCGCCGACGGCGGCGAGCGGACCCCGCTCTTCTCCTTGACCCCGATCGAGCGCACCGCGCTCGCCTTCGCCCGCGCCGGCGTGCGACGCTTCGCGCTCGCCGGGGATCCCGAGGCGGTGCGCGCCGCGGAGGCCGCGCTGCGCGGCGGACCGTGCGCGTCGCTGCGCATCCGCAGCGTTCCCCACCTCGCGGCGGCGGCCGGCGACGAGCCGTTCTTCCTCGCGCGCGGCGACTGCCACTACGACCGCCAGCTCGTGGCGCGCTTCGTCGCGGAGAACGCGGCGGCCGTGGACTCGGTCGTAGCCGTCGATTTCCGGGCCGAATCCGCGCCGCGCGCCGCGGATCTGCCGCAAGTCGCCGTGTGGAACCGCGAAGACGCGAGCGCGCGCGTACAACGGGTCGCCAAGGGACTCGTCGGCGCGGACGGCGTGCTGGTCGGACTCGCGCTCGCGACGCCGGCCTGGGCCCGCGCCGCCGACGCCGCGCGCGACGCCGACGCCGGCGTCGCCGCGCGGGCCGAGTCGTTCTGGCAGGACGTCCTCGCGACGCTGCTCGCGCGCGAGCCGGTTTCGACCTGGGCCGTCGCGGAACGGTGGCAATGCGTGCGCCGCAACGAGGACGTGCCGCGCGCGCGCCGTGAAGTGCTGGCCGGCGCGGCGCGCGTCGGCGACGGCGTGATCGCGCGCCACCTGAACCGCCCGATCTCGCTGCGCATCACCGAGCGGCTCATCACGTGGCCGGTGAAACCGTGGCAGGTGAGCCTCGCGTGCTTCGGACTCACCCTGCTGGCCGGTCTCTCGTTCGCCATCGGACACGCGACGACGGGCGGTCTGCTCGCGCACTCCGCCTCGGTGCTCGACGGCGTGGACGGCGAGCTGGCGCGCGTGCGCTATCAGGACTCCGCGTTCGGCGGTCTCTACGACGCGCTCTTCGATCGCGTCGGCGAGGCCGCGGTGATCGGCGGCATGACGCTCTACGCCTGGTTCGCGGGCGCAGGTGTGTGGGGCGTCGCGCTCGGCTTCGCGGCGCTCGCGGGCAACTCGCTCTCGATGCTGGTCAAGGAGAAGTACGGCACGCAGTTCCAACGTCCGTGGCGCACCGAGCAGGAGGGGCGCTGGCGCTGGCTGCTGCTCGGACGCGACGGCCGCCTCTTTCTCGCGCTGCTCGCGGGCGTGACGGGACAGATCGAAATGGTGCTCGCATACCTGGCGGTCGGCACGCACGTGCAGGCGGGCGCACGGCTGGTCCAGATCCGTTCGGAAGCGGTGCGCGCCTAGCGCGCGGAAGGGAGATCGAGCATGGGAATGGGCGCAGAGTTCAAGGAGTTCATCCAGCGCGGCAACGTGGTGGACATGGCCGTCGGCGTCATCATCGGCGGCGCCTTCGGCAAGATCGTCAACTCTGTGGTCGCCGACGTGCTGATGCCGCCGATCGGTTACGCGACCGGCGGCGTCGACTTCAAGGGCCTGAAGGCCGTCATCGGCGGCACGCCCGAGGCGCCCGTCTCGATCAACTACGGCATGTTCATCCAGACCATCATCGATTTCCTGATCATCGCCTTCTGCGTGTTCCTGCTGGTGAAGATGGTGAATCGATTGAAGAAGGCGGAACCCGCGCCCGAACCGCCCGGGCCGCCCGACGACGTGAAGCTGCTCACCGAGATCCGGGATCTCCTGAAGCGAACCTGATCGACAACCACGAAGGGGAGAGACACATGAAACGCATCGCCATGGCATTGATCGCCTCGATTGCCTTGCTGTCCGCTTGCGGGCAGGACTCTTCGAAGACTGCAGGCGAAGCCGCGAGCGCGGCGCAGGAGGCCGCGGAGAAGACCGCCGAGGCCGCCAAGCAGGCCGCAGCCGAGGCCGCGCAGGCCACCAAGGACGCCGCCGCCAAGGCGGCCGAAGCGACGAAGGAAGCCGCGGCGAACGCCGCGGACGCCACCAAGGAAGCGGCTTCGGACGCGGCCGACGCGGCCACCGGAGCCACCAAGAGCGCCGAGGAGGTCGTCAAGGAAGAGGCCGCGAACGCGGGCGAGAACCTCGAGAAGGCCGCCGAGAACACCAAGGAGATGGTGAAGGAAGGCGCCGAGTCCGCCAAGGAAGCAGTGACGCCGTAGCGCGTCGCGCGAGCGGCGGCCGAGAGCGAGAGCCGATGCGGGACTACGAAAAGCTGGGCGCTTTCTATCTCGGCCGCCGCTTCGACCTCGCGTCGGGGAAGGCGCTCGCCGACGAGCCGATCCTCTACGACGCCAAGGACCTCTGCACGCATGCCGTGATCGTCGGCATGACGGGCAGCGGCAAGACGGGCCTCGCGGTCTCGCTGCTCGAAGAGGCGGCGATCGACGGCATCCCGGTGATCGCGATCGACCCGAAGGGCGATCTCGGCAATCTCCTGCTGACCTTCCCGGATCTCGACGCCGCATCGTTCCGTCCCTGGATCGACGAAACCGAGGCGACGCGTCGCGGCCGCAGCCCGGACGACGAAGCGCAGCAGGTCGCCGACCGCTGGCGCGCGGGCCTCGCGGAGTGGGAGCAGGCGCCCGAGCGCATCGCACGCTTCGCCGCCGCGTCGGATCGCACGATCTACACGCCGGGCTCGACGGCGGGCCGGCCGCTCGCTCTGCTGCGTTCGCTCGCCGCGCCGCCGCCCGTTCTCGTCGCCGACGACGATGCGCTCCGCGAGCGCATCCTGAACACCACCTCGGGTCTGCTCGGTCTGCTCGGCGTCGATGCCGATCCGCTCCGCTCGCGCGAGCACATCCTGATCTCGCTGCTGCTCGAACGCGCCTGGCGCGCCGGCGAGGGGCTCGACCTCGCGCGGCTCATCCAGCAGATCCAGAAGCCGCCCGTGGAACGCGTCGGCGTGCTCGACCTCGAGTCGTTCTTCCCGGCGAAGGAACGCAACTCTCTCGCGCTCGCGGTCAACAGCCTCGCCGCCTCGCCGTCGTTCGCCGCCTGGTCCGAGGGCGACCCGCTCGACGCCGGCCGGCTGCTCTACACCGAGGACGGGAAGCCGCGCCTCTCGATCGTCTCGATCGCGCACCTCTCGGACGCGGAGCGCATGTTCGTCGTGACGCTGCTGCTCTCGGAGCTGATCTCCTGGATGCGCGCGCAGCCGGGCACACCCTCCCTGCGCGCCGTGCTCTACATGGACGAGGTCTTCGGCTTCTTCCCGCCCGTCGCGAACCCGCCCGCGAAGCACGCGATGCTCACGCTGCTCAAGCAGGCGCGCGCCTACGGACTCGGCGTCGTTCTCGCGACGCAGAATCCGGTCGACCTCGACTACAAGGGACTCGCCAACGCCGGCACCTGGTTCCTCGGACGCCTCTCGACGGAGCGCGACAAGGCGCGCGTGATCGAGGGACTCGAGGGCGTGGCGGCAGGACCCGGCTTCGATCGCGCGTCGCTCGACGCGACGCTCTCCGCCCTGCCCGGTCGCGTCTTCCTGATGCGCAACGTGCACGAGGACGCGCCCGTCCTGCTGCACTCGCGCTGGGCTCTCTCGTACCTGGCGGGTCCGCTCACGCGCGAGCAGATCCGGCGTCTCGAAGGCAAGCGCCGGCCGGGCGCACCGGACACGTCCTCCGCATCGACGGCTCCGAGCGCGCCCGTCGCGACGACGCGCAGCACTGGCGGCGAGCGGCCCGTGCTGCCTCCGGGCGTCACGGAACGGTTTCTCCCGGTCGCGCCCGGCGTCGCGGACGGCGCGTCGATCCTGTATCGCCCGTCGCTGCTCGCCGTGGCGACGCTGCGCTACGCGCTCGCGAAACACGACGTGGACACGTGGGAGAAGTGCGCGTGGCTCGCGCCGCTGGACGACGCTGCGGCGACACCTTGGGAAGCCGGATTCGAGATCGGCGCGGCAGCGCCCGCGACGAGCGACGAGCCCGTCGGCGGCGCCCGCTTCGCGGAGCTTCCGGCCGCTGCGGCGCGCGCCGAGAGCTACGCGCGCTGGAGCAAGGCGCTGGCGACGCATCTGTATCGGACGCGACCGCTCGTGGTGTGGACGACCGGCGGAAGGCCCGCGATCACGTCGCGACCGGGCGAGAGCGAGCGCGACTTCCGCGTGCGCCTGCGCGACGCCGCGCACGAGTCGCGCGATGCTGCGGTCGAGAAGCTGCGCGCGAAGCACGCCCCCGCGCTCGCGCGCCTGCGCGACCAGATCGAGCGCAGCGAGCAGCGCGTCGAGATCGAGCGGGAGCAGTACGGCGCGAAGAAGATGGAGACCGCGATCTCGATCGGCGCGTCGGTGGTCGGAGCGATCTTCGGTCGCAAGCTCGCGAGTCGCACCAACGTCGGCCGCGCGGCGAGCGTCGCGCGAGGCATCGGACGCGCCAGCGAAGAGCGCGGAGACGTGGCACGCGCCGCGGACGAGGTCGAGGACCTGCGCGAGAAGCTCGTCGCACTCGAGACCGCCTTCGAGGCGGACGTCACGAAGCTGGAGCAGAGCATCGCGAAGCAATCCGATGCAACGCTCGAAGAAATTCGCATCGCACCGCGCAAGACGGATCTCGACGTCGAGTCGATCGTCCTGGTGTGGACACCGTGGCGCGTCGGGACGGACGGAAGCGCAGTGCCCGCGTGGGCGGGTTCGGAGCCGGCGCGGCCGCGAGCCTGATGGGTCTTCGCTCGCCTTCGGCTGCACGAGAAAGGGCCCGCGGAGCATCCTCCGCGGGCCCTTCTTCCTTCGGACGGGACGACTAGATGTCGGCCGGCTTCAGGGTCTTGCGCTTGTTGGCCATCGCGCGCTCTTCGGCGCCCGCGATGATCTTGCGCACGGCCGCGTCGAGCGCGCCGTAGAACTCACCACCGACGTTGCACTTCTTGGTCGCCGCCTTGACGCGCGACTTCGAGATGATGAGATCGCCCGTCGCCTTCTTGGCGGGCTTCTTCGCCGCCTTCTTCTTCGCTGCCATCTTTCAATCCCCCCAATGCATTTGGTGTTGGTCTCCGACCAGCGGAGATGCGGCGCATGGTAAGGGTTCCCGCGCGCGAGTCAAAGGAAAACACCCGATTTCGGGCCTCTCGACCCGCAATGGAGGCCGAACTCGGACGCCGCTCAGACCGCCTCGACGCGGAAGCCGGCGCGCGGGAAATGCACGACGACGTCACCGACCTCGGGTGCCGAACGGCGCAGCGACACCTCGTGTACCGACGACGCGACCAGTTCGCCCTCGACCGGGTCGAAGCCGTAGTCGTCGGGTACGACGCGCACGCGTCCGCCGGGCGCGAGACCGTTCGGGTCGCGCGGATCTGCACTGCGTTCGGTCGCGGGCGTCGCCGCCCGCGCGACGGCGATCGCCTCCTCGGGCGTCATCTCGGTGCGACGGCCGTGCCCGACGCCGCGCACGCGGTCGGCCCACGCGGCGATGCGGGGAAACTCGTCGAAGGCGCCCCGGGTCGGCGGCATACCGAGCAGGAACCAGATCGGGTGGTAGGCGGAGGCGTCGGCCCAGCCGAACGCGTCGCCGAGCAGGAACGGCCGGCCGTCGTCGAGCTGCGCTTCCAGTAGCTGGGCGTGCGCGCGAAGCTGGTCGGCGAAGCGCGGTCCCGCGGCCATCATGGCGCGGAAGTCTCCGCCGCCCATCAGCTTCTTGCGGTCCTCGATGAAGGCCTCGGGCACCGCCGGGCCGATCTTCCCGAACAGCACCGGCACGGCGGCCAGGAAGAGCAGACGGTCCGCCCAGAAGTGGATCATGAACGACGCGCCCTCGGAGCCGTGCGGGAAGATCGTCGGCGCCGGGTGCAACCGCTCGAGCGCTCGCGCGATCGCCTGGCTGTCGCAGTAGACGTCGGC
>JALOQG010000431.1 GCA_025453505.1 Myxococcota bacterium
CGAAATGGCCCGACCGCGATGCGGTGGCGTTCGCGCGCGAAGCCGAGCAGCGCGCGCGATCCGGTCGCGAGCAGATCGAGGCGGCGGCTGCGCCGCGCCGAAAAGTCGAGCACCAGATCGGGACGCCACGCGCGCACGCGCGCGAGTTCGACGTCGTCCGATTCGTCCGGCCCATCGATCCGATTCGAGAGCGGGACGTACGGGAGCAGTGCGACCGCTTCCGGGATCGGGTCGCCGTGCTGGATCCACGACTCCGGGCACAGCAGTGCGCACGCGACGCCCGGAAGCCGTTCGCCGATCGCGCACAGCGCTCCCAGCGCGCGCCGGATCCGCCGCGGCGAGCCGTCCACCGCGACGAGCACGCGCCGCGCGCCGCCGATCACCAGCGCGAGCGCTTCGGCCTGCTGCTGCTCCGGCTCGCGCCGCTCGAGATCGACGATCGCGCGCAGGAAGCGCGCCATCAGGTCGGCGCGCTCGGCGCGGTCCGCGGCGGCCTGCATCGGAACGCGCAGCAGCGCCTGCAGCATCTCCGTGTACGGCTGCGGAACGCCGCCGTCGCGCTTCGCGAAGTCCCACATCGTCTGCTCGGGCGACTTCGGTCGCGAGCGCACGCGGTACTGGAAGAGCGGCGCATCGACCTTCGCGAACTCGCCGAGCATCAGCAGCTTCATGCTGATCACGACGTCGCCGCCCCAGACGGGCTCGATCGGCAGCGCGCGCAGCAGCGCGTCGCGCCGGATCAGGCCGTACATGTCGACCCAGTCCATGTGATCGACGAGGCGCTGCGCACGTTCGGGACGCGAGGTGTCGCGCGTCTCGAAGTTGAGGTCGCCCCAGTCCGGGCGCAGGCGGCCGGCCTCGTCGAGGAAGACGACGGCCGAGTTGCACAGGACGGCGTCGGGCCGGCGCAGCAGCTCGGTGGCGCACGCGGTGACGAAGTCCGGCATGCGCAGATCGTCGTGGGCGCACCAGGCGAAGAGTTCGCCGCGCGCCGCGTGCGCGAGGAACTCGAAGTTGCCCGCCGCGCCGAGATTCTCGGGCTGGCGCACGTAGCGGATGCGCGGATCCTCGGCGGCGAAGCGGCGGCACAGCGCCTCGGTGCCGTCCGTCGAGGCATTGTCGGAGATCAGGATTTCGAGGTGCGGCCAGGTTTGCGCCAGCAGGCCGCGCAGCGCAGGCTCGAGGTGGGCCTCGCCGTTGTACACGGGCACGCCGAGCGTGACGAGCGGAGCCTGCGGCGACATCCCCTACGCGACGCGCCGCAGCCACGCACCGGGCCAGTGCGTGATGCGGAAGCGGATCTCGCCCTCGTTGAACGGCTGCGGCGGATCGGCGAGCACGAACTCGGGATGCCGCCGCGCGAACTCGGCGGCTGCGGCCTTCGGGTTGTCGTCGATCCAGCCCCGCTCGCCGCGCGGCACGTCGGCGAGATCTTCCATGATGCCGTCCGTCGCGACGAGATAGGAGCCGACGCTGACCATCGGCGCGTAGGCCTCGAGCTCCGCGGCGACGTGCGCGCGCGTGTGGTTCGAATCGAGCAGCACCAGCACGCGATCGTCGGGACGCAGCAGACCGCGCACGCGTGCGACGGTCGCCGGGTCGATCGACGAGCCCTCGACCAGTGCGATCGACTCGGCCAGCTCGTGCGCCTCGATCGCGCGCCGGTTGTGCGGGCGGATCTCGATGTCGACGCCGACGACGCGCCCCGGCGTGCCCATCGCGCGGAACAGGCTCGCGTAGAACACCAGCGATCCGCCGTGCGCGACGCCCGTCTCGACGATCACCGTCGGGCGCACCGCGTAGATCGCTTCTTGCACGCGCACGAGATCCTCGGGCAGTTGGATCACGGGCCGCCCCATCCAGGCGAAGCCGTACTGGTACTTGAGCGCCCAGCCGACCTTGACCCACAGCCGCGAGAGCGCGGCGAAGCCCGCCTCCGAGTAGAGGTCGAGCTCCTCGCGCTCGCCGTCCACCTCGACGATCAGGCGGTTCGCCGCCGCGTCGGCCGAGAGCTTCACAGCCGGTCCGCCACGTGGATGCGGATCGTGGGATCGACGGCGCCGGCCTGCATCGTCACCTCCTGCTCGTAGTTCGGATTCATCACGATCACGTGTCGGATTCCCTTCTCGCGCAGCGCCTCGGGCGCCACGATCGGGTGTCCCGTGCCGGGCACGAAACGGCCCTGCTTCCTCGGGTTGATGTCCACCACGCAGGCGACGCGCCGCCGCTCGGGGTCGCAGAGGTCGACGAGTGTGACGCCCTTTGCGCCTGCGCCCCAGATGGCGACGCCGCCCTGCTCGGCGAGCGCCGCCACTCTGCGTTCGAGCGCCGCGATGCGCGCAGGCACCTCGCGTGCGTAGCGACGCGCCAGCGCGCAGATCCGCTCGACCTCCGCCGCCTCTGGCAGGGCCGGCTTCTCCGGCGCGTCCGCCACGGCCTCGAGCCACTGATACTGGCCGCCGAAGAGAGCCGACTGCCGCGTCGGGCGGAAGCCTTCGCACGCCGCGGCGTAGCGCAGCGCGCCGGTCGGGAAGTACGAGCAGTGCTCGTAGAAGAAGTCCTCGACGACGCAGTGCGAGAGGATCCACTCGACGTCCGGCGTCTCGAGCAGCAACTGCGCCGCGGGGCGATCCTCGCACGCCGCGCGCAGCGCGTGCAGCAGCGCCCGCGGATCGGGCACGTGCTCGATCACGTGGCGCGAGATCACGACGTCGAAACCCGCGTCCGGGCCGGTCGGGCCGCGGTAGTAGTCGGCGACGAAGCGCACGGCGCCGTCGAGGTCTTCGTCCGGCCCGCGGTAGGCCGGATCGAAGCCGACGCCGGTGTTGCCGCCCTCGCGACACAGCCGCCGCAGGAACGCCCCCGCGCCGCAGCCCGCCTCGAGCACGCGTTTGCCGCGCACGCCGGATCGTACGAGCCCGTCCACCAACGTCTCGACGTGCGCTTCGAAGACGCCCGAATGCGATTGCTCGTTCTCGTAGCCGCCCGCGTAACGCATCGACTCGGCGTCGAACGCGTCGTTCGCGACGAAGCCGCACGACTCGCACGCGACGAGCCGGAGCAAGGCACGCGGGATCGCGCGCGCCTCGTCGGCGGTCGCGCGCGGCGCGTTCTGGAACACCGGAACGCGGTCACGCTCGAGGAACGCGAAGCGCTGCGTCCCGCCGCACACGGGACACGCCCGGCTCACGGCGCGTCTTCCGCGAGGTACGCGAGCGACGCCGCCGGAGTCGCGAAGCGCGGCCGCCAGCCGAGCGC
>JALOQG010000432.1 GCA_025453505.1 Myxococcota bacterium
TGCGGCGCGCGAAGTTGCGGCGCAGCGCACCTTCGAGCGCGCCGTAGTCGTCGTAGCCGGGTCCGAGCGTGCCGCCCTCGAAGTACGCGCCGTCGTAGATCGACGCGGACCGGAATGCCGCATCCGGCCGCCAGAACCCGAGGCCGCACTCCGCGCAGCGCCGGATCTCGACGCCGTCCTTGTGCAGCCAGGCCGCGGCCGCGGCGCCGCAGACGGGACAGCTCACGGCCACTCGATGCCTTCGAGCCGCTCGATCACGTAGCGCGGCCGGCGCTTCACCTCTTCGTAGGTGCGCCCGACGTACTCGCTGACGACGCCGAGCGACAGCAGCTGCACGCCGCCGAAGACGAGGATCAGCACGACGAGCGACGTCCAGCCGCTCGCCTCGACCCGGCCGAGCGCGAGCGCGACGAGCGCGAACACGCCGTAGACGATGCCGAGTGCGGCCGTGAGCGCACCGATCAGGCTGATCACGCGCAGCGGCACCATCGAGAACGAGAAGATGCCGTCGAGCGCGAGGCGCAGCATCGGTCGCAGCCGGTACTTGCTGCGCCCGGCGAAGCGTCCCTCCGGCTGGTACTCGATGCGCGCGTCGCGAAACGCGAGCCACGGCACGAGGCCGCGCACGAACATGAACTGCTCCTCGAAGCCGTTGAGGACCGTGACGACGCGCCGGTCGAGGAGCCGGAAGTCCGCCGCCTCCGCCACCCCGGGCGTCGGACTCATGCGGCTCCAGAACGCATAGAACCAGCGCGCGCTGCGCGCCTTCCAGGCGCGGCTCGTCTCGCCCGCGTCGCGCCGCACCGCGTGCACGACGTCGGCGCCCGCGCGCCACGCCGCGATCAGCTCCGGCAGCAGCTCGGGCGGGTGCTGGAGATCGCCGTCCATCGTGATCACGGCGTCGCCACGCGCGAAACGCAGTCCGGCGGTGAGCGCGGCCTGGTGTCCGAAGCGGCGCGTGAAGCCGATCGCCTTGATGCGGGTGTCGGCTGCGCGCAACGCCGCGACGCGCGCGGCCGTCTGGTCGCGGCTGCCGTCGTCGACGAAGAGCAGCTCGAAGCGGGTGCCGCCGAGCGCGGCCGTCACGCGTCGCACCAGCTCGTCCACGCAATCCTGCTCGTCGAGGACGGGCACGACGATCGACACGAGCGGCTGCTCCGGACGCGGCTGCGCAGCTTGCATGCGCGCATCCTATCAGGGAACTTCCGCTCGGGCGCCACGCGGGAGGCATGCACTTTGAGCACACGGCATCGGGATGGAGACCGGGACGCGGACCGGGATCCGGCGAATCAGATCGGGACGGTGCAACCGCTCGTCGCGGAGCGCCTGCTCAAGGCGCGCACGGTCCTGATCCACGGCGAGATCAACTCGCGCGTGGCGCAGTCGGTGACGGCGCAGCTGCTCGCCCTCGCGGCGGACTCCGACGAACCGATCACGATCTTCCTCCACTCCGAGGGCGGCCACGTCGAAGCGGGCGACTCGATCCACGACATGGTGCGCTTCGTCAAGCCGCGCGTGCGCATGGTCGGCACCGGCTGGGTCGCGAGCGCGGGCGTGCACATCTACCTGGCGGTGCCGCTGCAGGACCGCTTCTCGCTGCCGAACACGCGCTACATGATCCACCAGCCGATGGGCGGCGTGCGCGGCCGCGCCTCCGAGATCCAGATCGAGGCCGAGGAGCTGCTGCGCATGCGCGAACGGCTCAACCGCACGATCGCCGAGGCCACCGGCCAGTCGCTCGAGAAGGTGTCCGAGGACACCGACCGCAACTTCTGGATGAGCCCGGACCAGGCGCGCGAGTACGGCATCGTGGGCCACGTCGTGAAGAGCGCTGCCGAGCTCGTCTGAATCCTCGCTTCGCCCACGAGAACGGAGACGTCCTGCACCGCAAGCCGCTGCTCGACCTGCTGGCGCGCTACGGCGCGGCGCACCCCGACGAAGCGGCGTGCGTCGCGCGGGTGCAGCGGCTCGTCGAGACGCGCGCCGACTGCTTCGAGCGGAGCTGCTGGGCGGGACACGTGACGGCGTCGGCATGGGTGCTCTCGCCCGACGGACGCCGCTTCCTGCTGACGCACCACCGCAAACTGGGCCGCTGGCTCCAGCTCGGCGGCCACGCCGACGGGGATCCGGATCCCGCGGCGGCCGCGCTGCGCGAAGCGCGCGAGGAATCCGGGCTCGTCGATCTGCGCTTCGCATTCGCGGCGGACGCGCCGGTGCCGATCGACCTCGACGTGCACGCGATCCCCGCCCGCGGCGCCGAGCCCGCGCACGATCACCACGACGTCCGCTTCGTGCTCGTCGCGGCGCCCGGGCAGACGATCGCCGCGAGCGACGAGTCGAACGCGCTCGAGTGGTTCGAGATGGACGAACTCGAGACGGTCGCCGACGACGACAGCGTCCTGCGCCTCGGCCTCAAGGTGCGCCGCCTGCTCGAAGCGGGCGCGCTGCGGCTGCTCGCGTGACGGCCGAGTACGCCCACGAGGGCTGGTGTCCGCACTGCAAGGTCACGCACCCGCCCGAGCGGAAGCTGTGTCTGCACTGCGGCGGGCCCGTGCTCCCGCACCGGGTGCCGGCCGGAGCCACCCCGACGACGCCGGCCACGCGCGACGCCGGGCCCTTCGGGATGCCCGCGCCGGCCGAGGCAGAGGAAGCCGAAGCGCAGGTCGCGCGCGCCGCGAACCCGCTGCGCTTCGGCTTCGCGGCGATCTGGATCGTGCTCGGCATCGTGACGGCGATCCTGCGGGCCTGCTCGGAACGGGGATGACCGAGCCGCTGCGCCTCGTCACGTGGAACGTGAACGGTCTGCGTGCGTGCGCGAAGAAGGGCTTCGGGCGCTGGCTCGCGCGCACCCGCGCCGACGTCGTCGCGCTCCAGGAAGTGCGCGCGCTTCCGGAGGAGATCCCGCCCGCGCTGCGCGCTCCGCGCGGCTGGCACGTCGAGCTCGCACCGGCCGAGCGACGCGGTTACAGCGGCGTTGCGCTCTACGCGCGCCGCGAGC
>JALOQG010000433.1 GCA_025453505.1 Myxococcota bacterium
GGCGATCCGCGCGGCCGCGAGCTGGCGCACACGATCGCCGCGGAACTCGCGCCGCGGAGCTCTTCGTACTTCCAGGTCTTCCTGACCGACGACGCCGGCCGCACCGTCGCGCCGATGCACAGCGAAGAGCCGCTCTACGGGCCGCATTACCTGCCGCGCAAGTTCAAGGTCGGGATCGCGCACCCGGACGACAACTCGATCGACGCGTTGACGCAGGACGTCGGTCTGATCCCGGTGCTCGTGAACGGCGTCGCCGACGGCAGCATGTGGGATCTCCATTCCGGCGGCGGGCTCGGGCAGACGCACAACAGTCCGCAGACGGCGCCGCTGCTCGGACTCTTCCTCGGCCGCATCGCGCGCGAGCAGGTCGTCGACGCCGTCAAGGCGATCGCGATCCTCCAGAAGGAACACGGCGAGCGACGCGATCGCAGGCTGGCGCGCTGGAAGTACACGATCCGGCGTCTCGGTCTCGATGCGGTCAAGAAGTCGCTGCGCGAGCGCTTCGGGATCCGCCTCGCCGACGTCGAGTCGCAGGTGCTCGGTCCGGGCCGCCTCTTCCTCGGTTTCCACGATTCGCTCGACGGCACCAGCTCCTACGGCATCTCGGTCGAGAACGGCCGCATCAAGCCGCCGCTGCGCAAGGCCATTCGCGAAGCGGTCGAGACGCTCGATCTGCGCGTGCGGCTGACCGCGCACCAGGACGTGCTGCTGACGCGCGTCACGGATCGTGCGGCGCTGCTCGCGATCCTCGATCGTCACGGCGTCGCGAAGGCCGAGTCGGTCTCGCATGCGCGCAGCCTCGGCATCGCGTGCCCCGCAAAGCCGACCTGCGGCCTCGCGATGACCGACGCCGAGAACGTGCTGCCGAGCTGGTTCGACGCGATCGAGGCCGCGGGCCTCGGCGACGTCGATCTCGAGATCCGCATGACCGGCTGCCCGAACAACTGCGCGCGACCGCCCAGCGCCGAGGTCGGCATCTTCGGCTACGGCAAGAACGACCACGTGCTGCTGATCGGCGGCGCGCGCAACGGCTCGCGTCTCGGCACGCCGCTCTACGCGCGCATCTCCGGCCAGCAGATGATCCCGGCGCTGGTCGGGCTCTTCCGCACCGTGAAGCAGCGCTGCCCGTCGGGCGTCGCGCCGGGCGACTGGCTCGCCCAGCAGGATCCCAAGCAGCTGCGCAACTGGATCGGGGTCGAAGGGGTCGCCTAGCTCTGCGTGCTACGGTCGCCCGAGCGCCCACGCGAGGATCCCCCTTGAGTCTGTCGGTTCGCGAGGTCGAGGCGATCGCCCGCGAGGCGGTCGATTCCGCGCGGCTCGAGCGTGCGCCGGCCGAGCGCATCGGCCGCCACCTCGGTGATCCGCAGATCCTCGCGGCCGTCGCCGCCGCCGCACACGAGGCGAAGCTGCGCTGGCGCGGCAACGTCGTCACGGTCTCGAAGAACGTCTTCCTGCCGCTGACCAACCTGTGCCGCGACCGCTGCACGTACTGCACCTTCGCGAAGAGCCCGGGTGATCCCGGCGCGAAGACCTACACGCTGGCCGAGGTCGCGGAGGTGTCGCGCGCGGCCGAGCGCGCCGGCTGCAGCGAGGCGCTCTTGTGTCTCGGCGACAAGCCGGAGCTGGCGTTCGCGTCGTATCGCGAGTGGCTCGCCGCGCAGGGATACCCGAGCACGGCGGCCTATCTCGTCGAGGCGTGTCGCGTGGCGGTCGAAGCCGGGATGCTCCCGCACACCAACGCAGGCCTGCTCACGCAGGAGCAGATGGCGGCGCTGCGGCCGTGGAACGCGTCGATGGGATTGATGCTCGAGACGACCAGCGAGCGGCTGATGCAGAAGGGCGGGGCGCACCATGCGGCGCCGGACAAGGCGCCCGCGCTGCGACTGCGCATGCACGAAGAGGCTGGCGAGCTGGCGATCCCGTTCACGACGGGGATGCTGCTCGGCATCGGCGAGACCGCCGACGAGCGCACCGACACGCTCTTCGCGATCCGCGCTCTCGCCGACCGTTTCGGCCACATCCAGGAGGCGATCCTCCAACCCTTCCATCCGAAAGCCGACACCAAGATGCGAGATCGCGCGACGCCGATCGAAGACGACGTGGTCGGCTGGGTCGCGCTGGCGCGGCTCGTGCTCGGGCCGGACGTCTCGGTGCAGGCGCCGCCGAACCTGGCGAATCTGAAGAGCGACCGGCTGCTCGACCGGCTGCTGCGCGCCGGCGCCGACGACTTCGGCGGCGTCTCGCCGCTCTCGATCGACTTCATCAATCCCGAAGCGCCGTGGCCGAAGCTCGACGCGCTGCGCCGCCGCACCGAAGCCGCGGGGCAGGTGCTGCGCGAGCGGCTTCCGGTGTATCCCGAGTGGCTCGCGAAGCCGGAGTTCTTCGATCCCGAGATGCGCGCGCGTTGTCTCGCACGCGCCGACGCCGACGGCTTCGCGATCGTCCGCACGCACAAAGACGAGGTGGCCGCATGAGTCTCGACAGGATGCTCGCCGCGATCTCGAAGCCCGTCGCCGACGTGCTCGGTCGCGCGCTCGCCGACCAGGAGCTGTCGGTCGCCGACGCGACGACTCTGCTGACCGCGCAAGGCGCCGACCTGCTCGCACTGATGTCCGCCGCCGACGTCGCGCGCCGCTCCGACAAGGGCGACGTCGTGACCTACGTCGTGTGCCGGAACATGAACTTCACCAACGTCTGCTACGTCGGCTGCACCTACTGCGGCTTCTCGCGGCACCGCGACGACGCCGACGCCTACGACCACCCGATGGCGAAGCTGATCGAGAAGGGTCGCGACGCCGTCGCGCGCGGCGCCACCGAGTTCTGCATCCAGGGCGGCATCGACCCGAAGAAGGATCACACGCACTACCGCGAGATCCTGCTCGCGCTGAAGGCCGAGTTCCCGAACGTCCACATCCACGCGTTCTCGCCCGAGGAGATCGATCACGGCCACAAGCAGAGCGGCATGGAGCTGCACGACTACCTGCGCTG
>JALOQG010000061.1 GCA_025453505.1 Myxococcota bacterium
GCTCCTTGCGCCGTAGCTCCCGCTACGGCTCAGTCGCGCGCCTTGTTGGCGTCGCGCCGCGACGCCCGGAACTCCGCCTCTCATCCTGGGTCAACCTCCTAGATGCCTCCGACGTAGCGGCCCGGGTTCAGGACGCGCGCCGGATCGAAGCGCGCCTTCAACGCGCGCGCCACGCGCCACTCGTCGTCGGCGTCGCCGAATACGTCGCGCAGCTTCGCCCAGGTCGGACCCGCTTCGAGCACGACGTGACCGCCGGCCGCACGAGCCGCGCTTCGCAGCGCCATCCAGGCGCGATCGACGCCGGCGCCGTCCACGTCCACGTCGAGCGAGAAGCGCGCGTGGAGCAGCCCCGTCGCCGGATGCACGAGCAGCGCGGCGCCCGCGGCGTGCAGATCTGCGACGACTGCCGCGAGGTGGCTCGGCAGGACGGCGATGCGAAAGCGCAGGCCGACGGGGCCGAACGTCTCACCCTGCAGCGCGCGCACGCGACCGAGCGCGTTGGGGCTCGCATCGAAGGCGCCGAAGCGATCGCGCAATGCGGAGACGTCGACGGCGATCGCGGCCTCGTCTCCGGCGCACTCGGCCACCATCAGCCAGCCCCTCGCGGGTGCGCGCGTCGGTTCCACGGCCGCGGCGAAGCTCGCGTCGACCAGCGTGCAAGCGCGCAGCGTCGGCAGGCGCGCGGCGTCGAGGGCGCGAGGCAGCGCGTCGGGAGTCAGCACGGCACAGAGCACGTGCTCGCTCTCGGGGCGCGGCGCGAGTCGCAGCCAAGCCGCCGTGACGACGCCGAACGCGCCACAGCCGCCGATGTGGAGCTTCATCAGGTCGTAGCCGGTGACGTTCTTCACGACGCGCCCGCCGCAACGTGTGCGCGTGCCGTCACCGAGCACGACCTCCATGCCGATCACGCGGTCGCGCGGGCGCCCGAAGCCGGGATGGCGCGGCCCGACCGCCGCCGTCGCGAGCGTTCCGCCGAGCGTCGCGCGCGTGCCCGGCGGATCGAAGGGCAGCTCCCAGCCGGCCTCGTGCACGGCATCGCGCAGCGCGCGCAGCGGCGTACCCGCACGCACGTGGGCGACGCCCTCCTCGGCGTCGAGTTCGAGGATTCCCTGGATCGCCGTCGTGGAGAGCAACACTCCTGCGTCGCGCAACGGGTTGCCGAACGCCTGGCGCGTTCCGCCGCCGCGGATCGCGCAACCGATGCCACGCGCGGCGAGCACGGCGACGGTGCGCGCCAATGCGTCCTCGTCGGGCGGCGTCACGGCCACGCCGAGCTTCGTGCCGTCGATCTCGAACGCCGCAGTGGCGTCGACCGCCTCCGGGCCGGCCGCGTCGCGCAGCGCGGCGAGATCGTCGGGGCGCGGGACGCTCATGTCAGCGCGCGGTCGTAGCCACGCGCACGCGGATTCGCCTCGATGCAGAAGCGGGTCGTCGGAAACACCTTGCCCGGATTGCAGACGCCGTCGGGATCGAAGGCGCCGCGCAAGCGGCACATCGCCTCGAGATCCGCGTCGGAATGGACGAGCCGCATGTACTCGCGCTTCTCGACGCCGATGCCGTGCTCGCCGCTGATCACCCCGCCCGCCGCGACGCACACCTCGAGGATCTCGCGGCCGGCCTCGATCACGGCGGCGAGCTCCACCGGGTCGCGACGGTCGAACGAGATGTTCGGATGCAGGTTGCCGTCGCCCGCGTGGAACACGTTCGAGAGTCGTAGACCGCGGCGGTCCGCGATCGCGCACACCTGTTCGAGCACCTCGGGCAGCTTCGTGCGCGGCACGACGGCGTCGTGCACGTAGAGATCCGGCGCGAGACGGCCCATTGCGCCGAAAGCGCCCTTGCGCGCGCGCCAGAAGCGATCGCGCTCGGCGGCGTCGCGCGCGCGATCGACGCGGTTCGCCTGCTCCTGCATCGCAGCCTCGCGCACGCGCTCGATCTGGCGGAGGACGGCCGGCCCTGGCCCGTCGAGTTCGACGAGCAGCACGGCGCCGGCGTCGCGCGGCAGCCCGGCCGCGTACACGCTCGCCTCGACGGCCTCGATTGTGCGGCGATCGACGATCTCCATCGCGGCCGGCACGAGCCCACTGCGAATGATGCGTCCGACCGCACGACACGCCGACACGACGTCGGGGAAGATCGCGAGCAGCGTCTCGACGGATTCCGGGATCGGTACGAGGCGCACGGTGATCTCGGTGACGATGCCGAGCGTCCCTTCACTGCCCACGACGGCGCCGACGAGATCGGGGCCCGCGTTCCACCCGGTCGGCGACCCGATCCGCACGATCTCGCCGTCGGGCATCACCATCTGGAGGGCGAGCACGTGATGGGTCGTGGTGCCGTATTTCAGCGTATGGGGACCGCCCGAGTTCTCTCCGACATTGCCGCCGATCGTGCAGGCGTTCTGGCTCGAGGGATCCGGCGCATAGAAGAGTCCGTGCGGCGCGACGACCTTCGAGAGCGCTGCGTTGAGCAGGCCCGGCTGCACGACGGCGATGCGATCCTCGAGGTGCACCGCGAGCACGCGATCGAGTCGCGAGCACTCGATCACGACGCCGCCCTCCATCGCGATCGCGCCGCCCGAGAGGCCGGTGCCCGCACCGCGCGGGACGAACGGAACGCCGAAGCGACGGCAGGCGCGCACGACGCGCGCGACTTCGTCCGTGTCGCGCGGCAACACGACGGCCGACGGCGTCTCGCCGTGGAGCGTGAGTCCGTCGCACTCGTAGGGAATCAGCTCGTCGCGTTCCGCCAGGCAATGGGCGGCGCCGACGATCGCGCGCAGGCTGTCGATCAGGGTTTCCACGACCGGGGGAGAGTCGCGCTCATCCGAGGCGACCGCACGCGCGACGCGGTCTCGCGGCGCTAGCCGATGCCGAGCCGCTCCAGGTCTTCTTCGTCGAGACCGAGATAGTGGCCGATCTCGTGGGTGACCGTGCGACGGATCTCTTCGACGAGCTCCTGCTCGTCACGACAGGCCTTCTCGAGGTTGCGCTTGAACAGGATGATGCGGTCGAGATCGCGCGGCTGCTCGGTGGTGGCGGCTTCCGTGCGCGGCACGCCGATGAAGATGCCGAGCACCTGCGGCGAGATGTCTTCCTCGTCGACCAGGTCCTCGGAGGGAAAGTCCTCGATCAGCACCGAAACCCGATCCGCTTCCTCGCGGATCGAGCGCGGCAGGCCGTCGAGGGCCTCGCGCACGGCGCTCTCGAAGGCCTCGTCACTGATGCGGACGGGCATCGGGTAGTGGTCGGCGTCGATGCTCGACGCGCGCGCGAAGGCGCGCTCGGCCCCTTCGAGATCTCCGAGCCGCTCGAGCACGAGTCCGAGGTAGTAGAGCGAATGCGGCGCGTCGGGCTCGAGCGCTGCGGCGCGCTCGAGCTGGCGCCGCGAATCTTCGAAGTTGCCCATCTCGAAGAGGATCTGGCCTTCGAACGCGCGGAAGACGCCCTGCTCCCCGGCGGTCTTGATGGCGCGGCGCACCAGGAAGAGAGCCCCGTCGAGCTGGTCCTGATAGAAGAGCGCCTTCGACTTGAGGTAGTAGACCTCGGCCTCGGTATTGCGGTCGAGGCGCGGCAGTCCGCCCGCGGCGGAGAGCATGCGATCGCACTGGGCGATCGCCTCGTCGTGCGCGCCGAACTCCTCGACGAGGATCTCGGCGCGGTTGAGATGCGCGGACACGAACTTGGGATCGGCCTTCGCGGCCTGTTCGAACTCGGCGAGGGCCTCGTCGACCTTCCCCTCGTCCCACAGGATCTCGCCGCGACTGTTGTGGGCCTCGGCGCCGTCGGGGTGCGCCTTCAGTGCCTCGTCGAGCCAGGCGAGCGCCTCGTCGGTGCGGCCACCGTGCGAAGCCTCCATCGCCTGGTCGAGGCAATCCCAATACCGATCCTTGTTTCTGCTCATCGTTCCTTCGCCGGAAGGCGGCCGGGGGGGCGTACCGGCCAGGAAAGCGCGCGCAGCATAGCAGAATGGAGCTTCGGAACGCGGCGATCCGTCTCGTCGGAAGACTGCTGCAAATGCTTGACACCACAGCATAATTTTCAACTTGCAGAACATTGGCTCACGGTGCGAACAGCCTGATTTGACTGTGGTTTTGCCGCTGGGTGACCGGGATCCCCGCGGGATTGGTCCACCCGGCCGCACTTCTCGAGACGCCCGAGAAGCCGCAACGCACTACCGTCGCGCTCCGCAGCGGGAGGGACAGACCGGGCATGGCACGTACGATTGGAATCCTCGTCTTCGACGATGCGGAGGAGCTCGATTTCGTCGGACCCTGGGAGGTGCTCGCCTCGACGACGCAGCACTTGTTCCCGGACGATCGCGTCGTGCTGATCGCCGAGGAGCAGCGCCCGATCCGCTGCGCGAAGGGCCTGCGCGTCCTGCCGGACTTCGACTTCGTCGGCGCGCCGACGCTCGACGTCGTGCTGGTGCCGGGCGGTCAGGGCACGCGCCGCGAAGTCTCGAACGGGAACCTGATCGAGTGGCTGCGCCGCGCCGGCGCGAGCTGCGAATGGGTCACGAGCGTCTGTACCGGCGCGCTGCTCCTGCACGAGGCCGGCTTCGCGAAGGGACGTCGCGTGACGACGCACTGGAGCTTCGTGCAGACGCTGCGCGAGCGCGGCGACGTCACGGTTCTCGAACGCGTCCGCTGGGTGCGAGACGGGAATCTCGTGACGGCGGCCGGCGTCTCCGCCGGCATCGACATGGCACTCTGGCTGGTCGGGCAGATCTACGGCGTGGACGTGGCGCGCAAGGTGCAGCGGGGAATCGAGTACGATCCCGCGCCGCCCTACGCCGCCGAGATCTGATCGAAGAGCGTCGCGACCGACGCAGCGACGAGCGCGGCCGCTCCGGCGACGAGCAGGCGGTGTCGCACTTTCGCATCGACCGGGACCGCCGCGACGACCCACAGCGCAGCGGCCGCGCCGATCGCGTCGGTCACCCAATCGGCGATCGACGCAGTGCGGCCCGGAACGTGCGACTGGTGCCACTCGTCGGTGGCGCCATAGAGAACGGCGATCGCGAAGCCGGCCCACTGCGCTCGCGGGCCCGTACCCAGCGCGCGGGCCGCGAGCAGCGCCAGCACGCCGAAGATCACCGCATGACCCGCGTTGTGGACGAGCGACGAGAGCCAACCTTCCGGGAGCAGCCGCGGGGTCCCGCTCGAGAGCGCAAAGATCCCCGCCATCCAGATCAGCGTCGCGGCGATCGCGGCGGATTGCGGCAGCGCAGAGAGTCCGCGCGCGACGGCCGTGACGAGCCGTACGGCGCCGGCTTTCACTTTCGCTGGATCGTCTTCAGATACTCGACGAGCGAGAGAATCCGGCCGCGCGCGACCTCATCGGGCTCGGTTCCCTTCGCGATCGACGCCCCGAGGCGCCGGCCCCAGATCGGCATCTCGCGAGAGCCGTGCGCCGGGAGGTCGAAACGCCCGTCGATGAAACGAGCGATCTCCGAGTCGGGAAAGTCGCCACCGCGACGCGCGGCGATGCGCGTGAGATCGGCGGGCGGAACGTTGAGCGCGGAGGCGGCGGGACCGTTGCCCTCGCCCGACACTCCGTGACACGACGCGCAGTACTGGCCGAACAGATCCGCGCCGGCGGGCGCGAGGACCGAGTCACCTTCTTCGGAGGCGTACGACGGAAGGGCGATCACGGCCAACAGAATCGAACCCGCGAGCGCAGACGAAACCCACGACGACATCACGCGCATGTCTCCCCTTCCCTGCCGAGCGATCAGCCGACGGTCGACGCGTTCGAGACGACGGGCTTCTTGCGCGCGGGCCGGCGCTTCGCTGCGGGCGGCGCGAGCGCCTTCTCGATCCGCTTGAGAAGCGCGACCAGGTCCTTCTGATAGGAAGCGCCGAGCTTGCGCCACGCCGCCTCGCCTCCGACCTCGAGACGCCCGAGCTGATGGCTGGCCTCGCGAAGCAGCCGTGCCGCACGCTTTCGCGCCTCGAGCTGCGCCTTCGCGAGATCGCGCTCGAGCCGGTCGAGCCGCTTGCGGAGGTCGCCAGCGTACTCGCGCAGCGTCGGAGGAAGCTGACCCTCGAGCCGCGCAAACGTGCTCGTGTTCCGGCGTCGCTTGCTCGCACTCTTGCGTGCGGTTCGGGCTGCCATGGCGATCTCCTTCACTTTTGGACGGCGAGAACAAACTAGGTCCCGGTGCATGGGCGCGTCCAGCCTTGACATCGGGACGCGCGCGGGACTACACGAGAAGCGTCGTCTCGATTCGGTCCATTCCAATTTCTCCAAAGGGAGCCTCGAATGAAGATCTCGATCCATCGCTCGATGCTGATGGCCTTGGCGCTCACGATTCCTGCCGCGGGGGCCTTCGCGGATCCCGACATCGGTTGCGGTCTGGGCACACAGATCTGGACCGGCTCCAAGGGCGTGGGGCCCAAGGTCCTGGGCGCTACCACGAACGGAACGCTGGGCAATCAGACCTTCGGCATCAGCTCGGGAACCCTCGGCTGCCGCCAGGGCGGCACGGTCACGGCCGACGCGAAGGTCCAGCTCTTCACGAGCGGGAACCTCGAGCGTCTGGCGCGCGACATGGCTCACGGTGACGGGGAGACGCTCGACGCGTTCGCCGCGCTGCTCGGCATCCGCGACGAGGACCGCTCGGCGTTCTTCGCCTTCACGCGGTCGCACTTCGCCGATCTCTACGAGGGCGACGCGGTCACCGCCGGCGCCATGCTCGACTCGCTCGAGCGTCTCATGGCCGTCGACGCTCGGTTCGCCGCGTATTTGACGCGCGGCTGATCGCGCCACAGCGCCTCGCCTCCGTGGGCGCCGTCTCCGGGACGGCGCCCACTCGTGTATGGCCCTGAAGGGATCCCCCCCCACTAAAAGATCGTCGTCATGCGCGGGATCTCGCTCACCTCAAGGGGCGTCACGGTGGCGCCGATGCGAAATCGACGGAGGATTCCGGGCAGGGCCCGGACGAATTCGTCATAGTGAACCCGCGTGTCTGGCGTTTCCCCAAACGCAAGAACCGCTGCAAGCGACCGCGACTCGTTCCGAAGTGACGCCGAGGCGTTGCCACGAGTGGGGAGTGGTTGGTAGCTTCGCGAGAATTGTTCTCGGCATGCCGTGAAGGCGTTCGGGTTCGGGGGATCCCGGCGCCACGAGTTCCCAGTTCGGGAAGGCCCGCTTCGGGAAGACGTTCCCAAATCGGGGAAGAAGTGAACGCAAAGGAGTACCTCACGTGAGGAGAATGGTTGCTTTCGGTCTCGGTCTGTCCCTCGCGTTGGCGCCGATGATGTCGGCCCAGATCGCGCAGGCGGACAGCGTTGGTGACGAAGAAGAAATCGCCGTTCCGGCGCCGATTCCGGTCGCGCCGGAGCCGGTGGTCGTCGAGAAGCAGGTGCCCGTGACCGCTCCGCCGCCGCCGTTCGTGGAGCTCTCGCGCTCGTCGTTCGGCGCAGGCCTCGGCCTCTCGTGGGGCCACGGCTCGCTCAGCTTCGAGGGCAACAGCTACGCGTTCTCGGTGAAGGGCGTCTCGGTCGGTGATCTCGGCGTCGCCAAGATGATCGCCGAGGGTCAGGTCCAGAATCTCGCTCGCCTCAGCGACTTCGCCGGCACGTACGTCGCCGTCGAGGCCGGTGCGACGGCTGGCAAGGGCGCATCGACCCTCTCGATGGTGAACGAGCACGGCGTGACGATCACCCTCGCTTCGCAGCGCGAAGGCCTCGGCCTCACGCTCGGCGCGCAGGGCTTCCAGATCGCGCTCGACTAGCTCGAAGCCTCGGTCGTCGAAGGCGCGGGAGATCCGTCTCCCGCGCCTTCTTCTTTTCGGCCCCCGCATCTCGCCACTTCTGTCTGGGTGAGGCGCCACCGTTATACTCGCCCCCCCATGGCCCACCGGCTTTCCCGACTCGCAGCCATCACCCTGTGTCTCGCCACCGCCGCTGTGGGTTGCGCGAGCAGCAACGGGCCGAGCGGCCCGCCCGGAACCCCGGGGTTCGACTTCTTCGGCGCACCGAGCCCGAGCGACGACGACGTCGATCCGTGGTTCCCGAAGGTCGAGGAATGGCAGGGTCGCATGCAGGCCGAGGGCAAGCGCCTGCCTGCGAGCGACCGCTCGCTCCGCGGCGCGGAGCAGTCCGGCAAGCTGCTGCAGGCGATGGGCGCCTACCGCGACGAGCAGCGCGTGACGCTCGCCAGACAGATCACGAACTGGTCGCAGAAGATCGCGCGCCGCTACTACAAGTGGGATCCCGCCTCGAACGATCCGGTCTACGACCATTGGCCGACCGTCGGCCAGCTCCTCGCCAACAACGGCGACGACTGCGACGGCCTCGATCTCATCGCTTATCAGATGCTGCGCGAGTTCGGCTTCCCGCAGGACCGTGTCTTCCGCGCAATCCTGCGCCGCAACCGCGATCAGGCCAACCACATGGTGACGCTGTGGTTCGAGGACGCGCGAGATCCGTGGATCCTCGACGCCACCGGTGCGGTCACCTTCCAGATGCGACGATTCTCCCAGCTCGAAGGCTGGACGCCCACCAAGATCTTCAACGAACGCGCGCAGTATCTCGCCAACGAGATCGGGGCGCGCGCGCCGTCGGTGGCGCAGGGCGAGTGAGGGTCGCACGCGCTTCGCTCGTCGCGTTGGCATTCGTCTGTGGCATCGCCGCGACGGCCCGCGCGCAGTTCCACGGACAGGGCGGAGCGCCCGACACTTCTCAGTACCGGGCGTGGATCGAGGAGATGAAGGGCTCGCAGCGCGGGCCCTTCGGCGGCATCGGCTGGTTCTGCAACGACGGCACCGTACGCGGCCCGCGGGCGGGCTGCAGCGGACACGGTGACGGCATCCAGCACGGCACCTGGAGCGATCGCACGCTCGAATTGCGCGCGAACGGCTACCGGATCGCCAACGTCCTCGCCGATCTCGAAGCCGGTCAGTTCACGGGCGACACACCGGATCTCGAATTGCTTCGCGAAGTCCTGCTCGAGCGATTCCTCATGGGCTGGGACCAGGGTTGGATCTCGCGTGGCGCGTTCACGTACCGCGGCGCCTACCAGATCGAGGACGAGGAAGCCGGCGCTCGTCGCGTCGTGCTCGCGCTGCTCGACGATCCGGCCTGGCGCGATCCGTCGCGATTCGCCCTGCTGCGCGAGACGGTGCGACTGCTGCCGATCCACGTCGATACGGTGAGTGCCGCGCAGGTGCGCGCCGACGCGCTCGCACTCGCCGCCGCCGACGCGGCGTTCACACCGCTGCGCGCGAAGATCCACAACGCGCCGGACGCCGCGGATGCCGATCGCGTGCGCGAGTTCGCACGCGAACGTGGCCGCGCTTCGGGACGCTACGAGGCGCTCGCCGATTCGATCGACCGTCTCTACGCGCCCGACGGCGCCCTCGCCGCGGTCTTGAAGCTCGCGCCGATCATCGCCAACGACGACGTCGAGAAGCAGCTCCGCGAGAAGAGCGAAGAGTTCAAGGACGAGGTGAAGCCCGGTCGCAAGCTCGCCGCTGCGGCGCGACTGCTTCGCCTGCTTCGAGAGACCTTCCCGACGATCGAAGATCCCGAGGTCGCGCTCGAGACGCTTCTGACGAGTCTCGCGCTCGAGCGCGAGGTCTGGGCCGCCGGCAACGTCGCACTCTCGAAGATCGACGGTCTCACGCGCCGCACGCGGCTCTGGATCCTCGGCTACACCGCCGATGCGCTGTACGGCATCGGCATGCTCTCGATGCGCCAGCTCGAGAGCATCGAGAAGCAGGTCCTCGCGATCGGTTCGAAGAATCCGACGCTTCGCGAGTATCGCGACGCCGTCCGGTATCTCGCGCGCGCCCCGGAGTGGGGAAGCCGCAATCTCGAGTTTCACGTCGGCCGCACCATCGATCGCTGGGCGGAGCTCGATCCTGCCGCACGCCAATACGTGCCGGACCGCTTGCGCGGCTCCCCGATGTTGACCTACAGCGCGGTGCTCGACGAGGTCGTGCAGGACGTCAACGACCTCGCCGGCATCCAGCACGAGATCATGGGCGAGAAGGTCGGCGGTGGCGTGCGCGCGCTCAATCCCGGGCTCGCGCGCGGCACCGTGCGCGAGCTGAAGGAAGGGCAGTCGGCGCTCGAACTCGATCCGAACGGGATCTATCTGCTTCCGGAGACGACACCCGATCTCGCGCCGGTCGCCGGCATCCTGACGATGGGCGAAGGATCGTCGCTCTCGCACCTCCAACTGCTCGGTGATCGACAGCTTCCGCGCGTCGAGAAGGCGCGCGGCAAGCGCGCGGTGCTCGCCGTGAGCCCGGGAGGCGTCGTGCAGCTCGCGGCCGACGGACCGCGGTGGAACGCGGTGTTCGGAGGCGAAGCGCACAGCGCGACCTCGAACAAGATCAGCATCGACGTCGACCCGAGAAAGCTCGACCTGGACGTCACCGACTTCCAGGCGTTCTCGAAGCTGCGCGCCTGGGACTCGGGTCGCATCATCGGGCCCAAGGGTGCGAATCTCGCGGAGCTGCGCTTCGCCTTCGGCGAGACGGTTCCCAACGGCTTCGTGATCCCGTTCGGCGCGTTCCGGCGCGTGCTCGATCAACCGATCGAATACGGCGGCCCGTCGGTGTGGAAGTGGATGAGTTCGCGCTATGCGGAGATCGACCGCGCGCGCGGCGACGAAAGGAAGGCGCTCGTCGCGGCCTTCCTCGAGCGCCTGCGCGGCTGGATCAAGAACGTCGATCCGGGACCCGGCTTCGAGGCGCAGTTGCGCTGGAACCTCGAGAACTCGATCGGGGCCGGCGCGCGCTACGGCGTCTTCGTGCGCAGTGACACCAACGTCGAAGACCTCCCAGGCTTCACCGGTGCGGGGCTGAACCTCACCGTGCCGAACGTCGTCGGCTACGACGCGATCCTCCAGGCGATCCGCGACGTGTGGGCGTCGCCGTTCACCGAACGCGCGTATTCGTGGCGCCAGGCGAACATGAGCAAGCCGGAGTACGTATTCCCCGCGGTGGTGGTGCAGCGCGCGTTCCCGTCCGAGAAGTCGGGCGTGCTGGTCACGACCGACGTCGAGCGCGGTGACGGCGGACAGCTCACGGTGGCCGTGAACGAGGGCGTCGGCGGTGCGGTGGACGGACAGCCCGCCGAATCGCTGCGCATCGACGTCGAAACCGGTGCGGTGACCGTGTTGGCGCAAGCCGCAGCCTCCGAGCGCACCGTGCTCTCTCCCGAAGGCGGCATCGTCCGCAAACCGACGAGCGGCACCGATCGGCTGCTCGAGCCGGGCGAGATCAAGCAGCTCGTCGCATTCGCGAAGCAGGTGCCCGCGCGCTTTCCGTCGCTGCGCACGATGACGGGCGATCCCGTCGCCGCCGACATCGAGTTTGCATTCCGCGACGGCAAGCTCGCGCTGCTCCAGATCCGTCCCTTCAACGAGAGCCGGCGCGCCCAGAAGAGCCAGTATCTCGCACAGCTCGACGCGCCGTTCGCGACGCGTGGCGACGTCAAGGTGGACCTCGGCGCACTCGTCGGACCGCAGCGGACGACGACGGCGCCAGTAGCAGACGCAACGACCCAGCAGCAGGCGGAGAAACGATGAGGCGCGGCATCCGAGTTCTGGTGTCGTCGGTGCTCTTCGCGGTGATGCTCGCGCCCAGCGCCGGCGCCTATCCGCTCGACGGCTGGGAGCACACGGGCATCTCGCGGCTCGAGGCCTTCGACCTCGCGCACACGGTTCTACTCGAGCGCGGCACGATCCGCCCCGGCGCACTCAAGCGCATGGACGAAGTGCGGCTCGGCTTGATCGATCACCCCGATTTCCGCGTGCCCGCGCCCGACGCGCAGTTCAGCGCCGAGATCCGCGGCCTGCTCGGCGGCGACGCCGGCGCTTACGGCATCGCCGTGCTCGACATCACCGATCCCGAGAAGCCCTTCTACGCCGAGGTGAACGGAAACGCGGCGCAGAATCCGGGCAGCGTCGGCAAGGTCGTCGCGGCATTGGCGCTCTTCCAGGCGCTCGCGGACGCACACCCGTACGACGCCGACGCCCGCACCCGCGCGCTGCGCGACGTCCAGGTGCCGGCGACGAGCCTGATCCAGAACGACGACCATGTCGTGCCGTTCTGGAAGCGCGGCGACCGCACCATCCGCCGCCGCGAGATCGTGCTGGGCGACACCGCGAACCTGTGGACCTGGCTCGACTGGATGCTCTCGGCCTCGTCGAACGCGGGCGGCTCGGTCGTGATGGCGCACACGGCGGCGATCGAGCACTTCGGCCCCGCGTTTCCGCCGTCGAGCGCGCAGCTCGAGGCGTTCGTCATGGGCGCGCCGCCGAGCCGGATGAGTTCGCTGCTGCACGGCGCGATCCTCGGCGGCCTGCGGCGCAACGGCCTCGATTCGGGCGCGCTGCGCCAGGGATCTCCGTTCACGAAGGGCGGCCGCGCGCGCATGCCGGGCTCGCTCGGCAGCACGTCGACGCCTCGCGAGCTGGTGAACTTCCTGGCGCGCATGGAGCAGGGCAAGCTCGTCGATCCCTGGTCGAGTCTCGAGCTCAAGCGCCTGCTCTATCTCACCGACATCCGCATCCGCTATGCGGCCGAGCCGACGCTCGACACCGCCGCGGTCTACTTCAAGTCCGGCTCGCTCTACGCCTGCGGCGGTCGTGGGCCATGCGGGAAGTACTACGGGAACTCGAAGAACTACATGAACTCGGTCGCGATCGTCGAGTACGACGGCGCCGAGAAGCAGCTCCGTTACCTGGTCGCGCTGCTCTCGAACGTGCTCGGCAAGAACTCGATCGAGACGCACCAGGCCCTCGCCCGGCGCATCCACCAGACGATCGCCGATCGCCACGGCGTCACGATCCCGCCGCCGACGCGCCCTGCCGACAAGGTCGGCTCGCAGGAAGGCGACGAAGAGGGCGTGCTACCCGCCCGAGCTCACTGAGAGGCTGCCGGGCGCGCCCGGCACATTGGTGCGTCGCACGCGCGGCAGATCCGCACCGCTCCCGACCAGCCGATTCATCTGGATGATGATCTGCGAGAGCCATTCGCCGCCTCTCGGGTCTTCGGCGATGCCGGCGGCGATGTAGGTGGTGCCGTCGCGACGCTCGACGAGCGCGCCGTCGGCGTGACTGATGCCCCAGGTACCGGACTTGCGATAGACGGTCGCGGTCGGATCCGTGGCCTCGAGCCCGCGCACGAACTTGTGGTGGATCGCCGAGTGGCCGAGCAGTTCCTTCATCTCGGCGCTCGCTTGCGGATTCACGAGCTGGCCCGTCTGCAACAGATAGTAGAAGCGTGCGATCTGCATGGGCGTCGCGCCGTGGGAGAGGTTGTCGATCGGATCGCGCCGCCAGGCGCCCACGGGCGCATAGTCCTTGCCCGCCCACAGACCGCCGTTGCGAAACGGGTCGTAGAGTCGGTAGCGCGGCGAGATCAAGGTGCGCGCGATGTAGTCGAGCCCGACCTTGTGCATCAGCGCGGTCGCATCCGTGTTCGACGAGCGACGGATCATGCGCTGGAGCTGGACGCGCGTCTCGGCGTCGATCACGAGACGGCCCTCGGCGGCCTTCTCGAAAGCGCCGAGCATCACCGCGATCTTCGGCAGGCTCGCGGCGTAGAGCATGCGATCCCCGTTGATCGCCGCGACGCGCGGGTGTGCGAGATCGGTCGTGTCGACCAGCGCGATCGCGAGCTTGCCCTCGCGCAGCGGCTGGGCGAGCCCGATCGCGAAGATCGAGCGCGTCAGCTCCTCTTCGAGGTCGGGATCGAGCCACTGCCAGAGCGGGGCCGGATCGCGGACCAGGAGCTGCTGCTTCAGGCTCTGTCGCACCGGCGCGGCGACCTCGCCGAGCACGGCGCCCTCCGCGCCACTGCCAGCGCGAGCGGTTCCCGGCGCGAACGCCGCGGTCGCCGCACACAGAAGCGCGACAGCCAGCGAGAAGGTTCCTCGGATCTCGTTTGCCATGCCTACCCCTCCGACCCATGGGGGGCATGGGAATCTGCGCTCAAGCTTCGATGTCTCCGCACCACCCAGACCGCGGCGAGGAGCCACGCGATCACGAGGGCGATGTTCCACGCAAAGAACGTGCGGGATGGAGAAGCTAGCTGAACCCCCACCAACACCGTAAGGGCTGCCATCCCGTCGCCGGCCCGCATGAACAGCGAATCGACCGTCGGCTTGCCCTTGAACGTGACTTCCTGACTCATCGGCAACCAGAGCACGTGACGGGCCGTGTTCTGGATCGAATAGTCCGTCGCGTTGACCGGGATCTGCAGACCCTTCACGACCCAGAGCAGGGGCAGCAACGCCATCGCGGAATACGAGACCAGCGCGATCACCGGCAACATCAGGAAGAGCGCTCCGAAGCCGCCGTACTTGAGGATGCGCGACGCGAAGAGCGCCTGGAGCGCGAGCGCGGCGACGTTCACCCAGAAGAAGAAGGACCCGTAGAAGGCGGTCGTCTGCTCCTTCACGAAGTGCTTCACCGCGTCGGCGGCGACGAGCCCCTGCGCCGCGGCGTCGCCCTCGAGCGTCTGCTGTACGACGTCGTAGAGTTGATTCTCGCCGTTGGTCTTCACCCAGTTCGCGACCAGCATCACGAGGCCGACCATCAGCAGATAGCGGGTGCGGAAGACCAGACCGAGCGCACCGCGGCGATCGGCCTCCGGCAGCATGACCTTCGTCCGCTCCGCGACCCCACCCTCGCGACGGTCGGCGATGCGCATCAGCCAGATCGAAATCGCGAGGGGTACGAGGGCCGCGATCAGCAGGTGCCGCGTCGGCACGAAGCCGGTCGAAACGAAGTGATCGACCAGCGAAGCGCCGACCGCGCCGCCCGCCGTGGCGCCGATCGCGATCATCGGAAGCAATCGGTTTCCACGCTCCTCGGTGTAGAGGTCGGCCGCAAAGGCCCAGAACTGCGCGACGACGAAGACCGAGAAGATTCCCACCCACAGATAGAAGACGACGCCGATCCCGGGCGGGTTCTCGAACAGGAACTTCGGCTGCAGCGCCCAGAATGCGAGCATGTTCGCCATGCAGAACAGCGTCGCTCGCTGGATCAGGACCGCGCGCGGCCAGCGCCCGACCAGGCGCCCGTAGTACGCGAGCACCGGAATGAGCACGAGACTCTGCCCGAAGGCCGTGTAAGCGCGCAGTTCCAGCTTCGAGAGGCCGCCCGTCCCCGACGCCGAGAGCCAGCCCTCGCGCAGCGGCTTGATGAAGTAGTACGCGCAGAGGATCAAGAACACGTTCGCAAACATCAGGAGCGCGGTGGCTCCCTCGCCCGGTCGCACGTCCGTGAACGTGCGAAGCGCGCGCTCGAGCCAGGTCAAGCGCGCGCGGTCGAAGTCGGCGTTCGCGGTCGGCGCGGATGCGGACAAACGGGCCTCGTGTCGGCCAGGGGAATCGCGTAGGGGGTGGGGCGCAACATAGCGACTCACCCGCCCACGCGGTGCGGTGGGTTGCCCCCTACGCTTCGTCGGGCGAGCGCAGGCGCTGAAGCTAGGCTGGATCGTGCCCGAAGGTCCCGAGATCCGCCTCGCCGCCGACGGCCTCGCGCGCGCCATCGCCGGGCGCGTGGCCCGGCGCGTCGAGTTCGCGTTCGAGCACCTGCGTCCCTTCGAGCCGATCCTCGCGGGCGAGGAGGTGCTGCGCGTCGACACGCGCGGCAAAGCGCTGTTGATCGTCTTCGCGAACGGTCTGACGATCTACTCGCACAACCAGCTCTATGGCGTCTGGAAGACCGCACGGGCAGGAGTGCGCCCCGCGACGCGCCGCACGCTGCGACTCACGATCGAGAACGAGGAGCGCGCCGCCCTGCTCTACTCGGCCTCCGAGATCGACGTGCTCGAGTGGGCGAACCTCGATGCGCATCCGTATCTCGCGACGCTCGGCCCGGACGCGCTCGACCCCGCCACGACGGCAGGGGCCGTCACCGAACGCCTCGCCGACCGCCGCTTCGCCAACCGCTCGCTGGCCTCGCTGCTACTCGATCAATCGTTCCTGGCCGGCATCGGCAACTACCTGCGAGCCGAGATCTGCTTCGTCGCCGGCGTGCGCGCCGAGCGACGGCCGAAGGATCTGAGCGACGTCGAGCGACGGCGCGTCGCCGAAGCCGCGCTCGCGGTCTCGCGACAGTCCTACGCGACGCGCGGCATCACGAACGACCTCGCGCTCGCGACGCAGCTCGCGTCCGACGGGCTCGCGCGCAGTCGGCGCCGCTTCCACGTCTTCGCGCGCGCGGGCGAACCGTGCTGGCGTTGCGAAACCCCGGTGCAGCGCACGACGCTCGCCGGCCGCCGACTCTACTGGTGCACGGGCTGCCAACGCTGACACGCGTTCGCCGATCGGCACGCGTCAGATCCGCGATCCCGCCTCGCCGAGGAGACCCCGCAAGCGGCTCGCGATCACGACGAGAGCACTCGCGCCGTCGGTGGGAACGAGCTGCTTCTCGAGCGCCGCGACGCTCTCGAGGAGCGTCTCGTGGCGATCGAGGAACGCGTGCGCCGCCGCGAACGGGTCTGCGGGCTTCGTCGCAAGCACCTGCTCGGCGATCTGGCGCTGCAGATCGAGGAGATCCCAGCGCAGGTCGACGAGCGCCATCCGGTCCCACACGCCCGTGGCCTCGGCATCGCGCAGGCGGCGCTGCACGGCGTGGATCCCGGCGGCCTCGCCGAGGCGCACGTACACGCGGGCGACGTCGGCGGGTGCCGCCGCGACGCGCTCGGCCAGGCGCAACACGTTGAGTCCGCGATCCGCGAGCGGCAGCAACGCGATCTCGTCCGCGAGCGTTGCCGGCAGCCCCTGCGCCACGAGCGCCGCAGCACGCTCGCGCATCTGGATGGTCTCGACCTCGGAGAGGAAGCCGCCGAGATCCGCACGCAGGGCGGCAAAGCCGGCGCGGCGACGCTCCACGAGCTCCGCGTCGAGCGACGCACCGCCGCTCTTGACCAGGAAGCGCGCGACCGCGCGAACGCCGCGATCGATTTCGAGCAGGGCGCCGTGCACGGCGTCGCGCGACACCTGCGCGGGCAGCGCGAGCAGCGCCGCCCGCCGCGGCTCGATCTCGAGCACGTCCTCGGCGAGCAGCAACGCCGCCGCGACGTCCGGGATCGCGACACCGAGTTCGGTCACGAGCGCAGGCACGAGCGCCGCACCGCCCGCGTCGACGAGCCGGTTCGTGACGCGCAGCGCCGTGATCTCCGGGTGCAGGCGATGCTCGCGCAACGCGTCCGGGAACGCGTCGCGGAAGGAGGCCGGGAAGTAGCCCGCAAAGATCTCGTGCAGGTACGGCGCGTCGACGAGCGGGCTCTTCGCGAGCGCGCTGCGCAGCACCAGCTTCGCGACGCCGAGCAGCGCCGCGAGCTCGGGCCGCACGAAGCCAATCCCTTGCGCCTTTCGATCCGCGAGCGCCTTCGCCCCGGGCAACCCGAGCGCGGCGGGATCGACGTCCGCCTCCTCGCAGAGCGACGCTGCGGTGCGCGCGTACAGATCCGGCTCGCGCGCCGCGCGCAGCACGTCGAGCGAGAGTGCGAGGGCCTGCCCGCGGTTGTGCGAGAGCACGCTCTCGCACGCGTCGGCCGAGGCGCCGAAGAGCAGGCGATGGCGCTCCTCGGCCGAGAGCCTGCCGCTCCGCACGAGCGGCGCGAGCAGGATCTTGTAGTTGACCTCGTGGTCCGAGAGATCGACGCCGGCGGAGTTGTCCACGGCGTCGGTGTTGATGCGTACGCCCGCCAGCGACGCCTCGATGCGCGCCGCCTGCGTGAAGCCGAGGTTGCCGCCTTCTGCGACGATCTTCGCGCGCAATGCGCGCGCGTCGATGCGCACCGCGTCATTGGCGCGGTCGCCGGCGTCGGCGTTCGACTCGAAGGACGCGCGCACGTAGGTGCCGATGCCGCCGTTCCAGAGCAGATCGACGTCGAGCGCGAGAATGGCGCGCACGACGTCGTAGCCGGACACGCGCCCCGGTCCGAGCCCGAGCCGGTCGCGCACGGCGGGCGCCAGCTCGATCGATTTGGCGGCGCGCGGGAATACGCCGCCGCCGGACGAGAGTTTCGCCGCGTCGTAGTCCTCCCAGGTCGAGCCCCGCAGCTCGAAGAGACGCTGGCGCTCGGTCCAGGCGATCTCGGGATCCGGATCCGGGTCGAGGAAGATGTGGCGGTGGTCGAAGGCGGCGATCAGCTTCGCGCGCCGCATCAGCAGGGCGCCGTTGCCGAACACGTCGCCCGACATGTCGCCGATGCCGGCGGCCGTGAAGGTCTCCCGTTCCGGATCGACGCCGAGCTGGGCGAAGTGGTGCTTCGCGCACTCCCACGCTCCGCGCGCGGTGATCGCGTACTTCTTGTGGTCGTAGCCTTCGGAGCCGCCGGACGCGAACGCGTCGCCGAGCCAGAAGCCGCGCGCGAGCGCGATCTCGTTGGCGGCGTCCGAGAGGTGCGCCGTTCCCTTGTCGGCTGCGACGACGAGATACGGATCGTCGCCGTCGCGACGCAGGACGCCGGCGGGCGGCACGCTGCGGCCGTCCGTCTCGAGGTCGTCGGTGAGGTCGAGCAGGCTTCCGACGAAGACGCGGTACTGCTCGTCGGCGAGCGCGCGGGCCTCGTTCGGCGAGAGTCCGCTCGCCTTCAGCACGAAGCCGCCCTTCGCGCCGACCGGCACGATCAGGCCGTTCTTCAGCTGTTGCGTGCGCATCAGGCCGAGCACTTCGACGCGCACGTCGTCGAGGCGATCGCTCCAGCGCAGTCCGCCGCGCGCCACCGGACCGCCGCGCAGGTGCAGACCGATCAACGTGTTCGTGTGCACGAAAATCTCGCGCCACGGCCGCG
>JALOQG010000434.1 GCA_025453505.1 Myxococcota bacterium
GACCATCGCACTGCTGCGCGAGGACTTCGGGATGCCGCGCACGCGGGCGGTGTGGGCGACCGCGGCACTGGTATTCCTCGGATCGCAGCCGGTGCTCTTCTTCTTCGCGCACGGCTTCATGGACCAGCTCGACTTCTGGGCCGGCTCCTTCGGGTTGCTGCTCTTCGGCTTCGTCGAGATCGTGATCTTCACGCGCATCTTCGGGATGGAGCGCGGCTGGGAGGAAATCACGCACGGCGCGAAGCTGCGGATCCCGCGCGTGTTCCGCTTCGTGATCGCATGGGTGATGCCGCTCGGCATGGGTGCGATCCTGCTCGCGTGGTCGACGACCAACCTGCTGCCCGAGCTGTCGCTCGAGAAGGTGCCCGAAGCGGATCGCCCGTACGTCGTCGCGGCGCGGCTCTTCCTGCTCGCGACACTGGTCGGTTACGCGCTCGCCGTGCGCGCGGGCTCGCGGCGCCGGGCGCGCGGGGAGATCGCGACGTGACGCTCGCCGGCTGGATCTTCCTCGGCCTCGCGTGGGGACTCGTGCTCGGGCTGGTCGGCTACTGCATCGGGCGCATCCTGCTCGACGGCGCCGGCCCGTCCGATCCGCCGAGATGACCGGCAGGTGAAGGGCAGCCGGACGGCAGTGGCAGCGACGCTCTATGCTTTCGCGCATGGGCCCATTTGAATCCTCGTTCCCGGTCCGTTCCCTCTCTCTCCTGATCCTCGCCGCGACCGCCGTGCTCGCCTCCGGATGCGTGAGCTACTCGCGTCCGTACGGCCACTACGGAGGCCCGTACGGCTACTCCGCGTGCCGCGGCAGCTACGGCTGCGGAAGCTACGGCTACTCGAGCGGCTACCAGCGCTACCGGCCGGTCTACGTCCCCGTGTACCGGAGCGCGCCGCACTACGACTCGCATCGCTACGACCACGACCGCGACCGGAACTGGAAGCGCGGCTGGGACGGCGACGATCGCCGCGACCACGATCGCGATCGTCACCACGACCGGAAGCGCAGCCACAACGACGACCGCCGCGTCGGTCCGCCGCCGCAGGCACAGCCGCAACCGCAGCAGCGTCAGCGCATCGCCACTCCGCGCGCCGAGTCGCCGCGCGCGCGCTCCGAACGCAAACCCGCCACGGCCGAAGACTGGCGCGCCGAACGCGCGCGTCGCGGCGACGTCCCGACCGGCAATCGCGCGCGGCCCGCCTGGATGGAGGCGCGCGAACACCCCTAGCGCGACGCGGCTAGTGCGTCGCGCTCGACTCGCTGCCGCCGCGGCCCGCGGCCGCGCCGAGCGTTCGCACGCAGCTGATCGCGAAGCCGATGCTGAACACGGCGACCAGGAAGCCGAAGGCGAAGGTGCGGATCCACGCCTCGCCGACGATCGCGGACTGGAGCTGACGGCCGAAGAACGCGAGGAGCGCGACGTACATCGCGGTCGCGGCGAGCCACTCGAGCATGCGGCGGCGCGGCGAAGGCGCCAGGAACGACACGACCAGCCAGCTCACGACGAGGACGGCCAGCGCCGAGAGCGCGACGATGGTCAGGATGTGCAACGGGCGACCTCCGGGGGACCCAGGCTCTACCACTCGCTTCTTCGGGGCTCAAGGGGGCCGACTTGAGAGTGGCCGCGACGCCTTCCCGGGTGTCGGCGATGTCCTATGTTGGCCGGCCCTTTCCCTCCCGATCGCCGGAGACCTCCGATGGCAGAGCACCTGCTCCGAACGCTCCGCTGCCGCAACGCCAACCGGCCCGGCGTCTTCGGCCGCCTCGCCAGCGCCATGGGCGCGGCCGGCGCGAATCTCGGCGACATCCGCACGGTATGGGTCGGGCCCGCGCACATCGTGCGCGACATCGACATCATCTTCGACGATGCGTCCACGCTGGAGAACGCCGTCGAAGCGATCCGCGCGCTCGAAGGCGTCGATCTGCTCGAGGTGATCGACGACGTCCACGAGCTCCACATCGACGGCAAGCTCGAAGTCCGCGCCACCCATCCGGTGCGTACGCTCCACGATCTGCGGCGCGTCTACACGCCCGGCGTGGCGGAAGTGGTGCGCACGATCGCACGCGATCCCGAGGAGTCCTACCTCTACACGGTCCGCGGCAAGAGCGTCGCGATCGTCACCAACGGCACGCGCGTGCTCGGTCTCGGCAACGTCGGCCCGCTGGCGTCGCTGCCGGTGATGGAAGGCAAGTGCGCGCTGCTCCACCAGTTCGTCGGACTCTCGGCCTGGCCGCTGGTGCTCGACACGCGCGATCCCGACGAGATCGTCGAGACGGTGCTGCACTTCGCGCAGGGCTTCGGGGCGATCCAGCTCGAGGACATCGAGTCGCCCGTCTGTTTCGAGGTCGAGCGGCGCCTGGTGGAGCAGCTCGAGATGCCGGTGCTGCACGACGACCAGCACGGCACCGCCGTCGCGACGCTGGCTGCGGCCACCAACGCGATGCACCGCGCCGGGCTCGAATTGTCCGCGGCGCGCGTCGGCGTGATCGGACTCGGCGCGGCGGGCACCGCGATCGCGCGCATGCTCGGCGCCGTGTCGAGCCACCCCGTGATCGGCTTCGACCCGGGCGCCGAGGCGATCGGCCGGCTGCGTGCACTGGGCGGCGAGCCCGCGCGCGACATTCCCGATCTGATGGCGCGGGCCGATCTCGTCGTCGCCGTGACCGGCCGCGCGGGCCTGATCCCGGTCGAATCGGTGCGGCGCGGCCAGGGCATCCTGGCGCTCACGAACCCGGATCCGGAAATCCGCCCCGAGGCCGCGCTCGCCGCGGGCGCGGCGTTCGCGGCCGACGGCCGCTCGGTCAACAACCTGCTCGGCTTCCCGGGCATCCTGCGCGCCGCGATCGACACGCGCGCGCGTCGCATCGACGCGTCGATGTACGTCGCTGCAGCACACGCGATCGCACAGCTCGCGCGCGAGAACGAACTGGTGCCGAACCCGCTCCGCATCGACGTGCACCGCGCGGTCGCCCGCGCCGTC
>JALOQG010000062.1 GCA_025453505.1 Myxococcota bacterium
ACTCGTTCGGACAGCCACCGGGCCAACACCTCGTTGCCCTCCACCGATAGGTGCCCGTCGGCAGCAAAACAGCACGAACGACTGGCGGGCGTCCCGATTTCGGGAATGGCGCGGGTTGCCACCTCCGCGAGGCCCAGGGGCACCAACAGCAGGGTGGTCACGTAGAGCCCCAGGATCCGGAGTCTGCTCACAGCGCCATGCCTCGAAACCTTTCGCAAGCCACCTGCACGCCTGCGTGCTCCGTTCCCGGGCCGAGCGCACGGAACCGGCTCGCAGGCCGCACGCCGAACGGACGCCGGTCGGGATTCTTCTATACTGTTCGGCCCGTCGGGCGCCGACTAGACGGGGACTCTCGCGACTCGGGCCGGCGACGTCTCCAGCGGCCTCTCGTACACGCGCAGCGGAAGCTCCAACTCGGCGAAGCAGATGTGGAAGTAGCGCCTGGAAACCCGCGGGCCAAGCGCCTGGGCCCGCCCCGCGTGGAAGGTCAGCGACGATGAACGCGATCACGGCTCCCCCGGCCCCCGAGACCTCGACCCAGCTCTCGACGCGCCTCTCGCGCGCATCCGTCAAGAAGCTCTGGAACGTGTACGGCGACATCGCCTGGCCCGAGAGCGTGGACATCGGCGGTGAGTGGTTCATGACCCCGGAGCTGGTCTCGCTCTACGGCACGCCCGCCTGGGACGCGCTCGACGAGACCGGGCGCAAGCGCCTCTCCTTCTACGACCTCGTCAACTTCTTCTCGCTCACCCTGCACGGGGAGCGGCCGCTGGTGCAGGGGCTCTGCAACCAGATGTACGCCCGCCAGAACGCCGAAGTCACCGAGTACATCCACCATTTCCTCGACGAGGAAAACAAGCACATGGTGATGTTCGGCGAGTTCTGCAGCCGCTACGCCGGCAAGGTCTACGCCCAGAAGAAGCTCGTCGTGCCGAAGACCTACGCAAAGGGCGAAGAGGACGTGACCTTCTTCATCAAGGTCCTCATCGTCGAGGAGCTGGGCGACTACTACAACGTGATGATGCAGCGCGACGCGTCGATCGCTCCGATCTCGCGCGAGATCAACCGCATCCATCACGCCGACGAAGCGCGTCACATCATCTTCGGACGCCGCCTGCTCGCCGAACTCTGGAACGAGCACGCGCCGAAGTGGCAGCCCGAGACGCTGACCGGCCTGCGCACCTGGCTCGCCGGCTACCTGAAGGCGTCGTGGAACGACTTCTACAACCCGACGGCCTACAAGGACGCCGGCATCGCCGACGCCTACGACGCCCGCCAGGCGGCGCTCGCCGCCGAGTGCTGCCGCGAGCATCGCCGGCGCGTCTCGCGCAAGCTCGTCGATTACTTCATCGACACCGGCATCCTCGAGGCGGAGCCCGCGCTCTGAAGACCGAAGCGGAAATCCGGACGGCGCTCCGCCGGTGGATCGCCGAGCACGCGCGCGGCGGCGATCCCGGCTCGATGGACGACCGCACGCCGATCCTCGATTCGGGGATCCTGTCGTCGCTCGACGTGGTCGAGCTGGTGATCTTCATCGAGAGCCTGCGCGGCGAAGAAGTGGACGTGGACAGCATCGAGCCCGAGGCGCTGCTGAACGTCGATTCGCTCTTCGAGACGTTCTTCAAGGCGTTCGGCCGGTAGCTCCGCCATGACCGAGGCGCGAACGGTCCGATCCGGCTTCTTGCGTTCGTGCGAGCGCTTCCCGGATCGACCCGCACTCGCGATCGGCGGTCGCTCGCTCGCGTACGCGGAACTCCGCGACCGCGCCGCTTCGATCGCGGCGACGCTCCAGCGGCGCGCACCGGACGACGCGCCGCCGCTGACGGCCGTGCTCGGACAGCGCAGCGAGACGCTCTACGCCTCGGTGCTCGGCGCACTGCTGCGCGGACACGGTTACGTGCCGCTGAATCCGGCGTTCCCCGCCGCCCGTACGCGCGCGATGCTCGAACGCTCCGAGTGCGGCGCCCTGATCGTGGACGCCGCCTCCGAGGCGTACCTCGAGCAGGTGCTGGACGGGGTCGAGCGCCGACTCGTGCTGCTGATGCCGGACCGGGACGACGCCGAGGACTTCGCGAAACGCTGGTCGCGCCACGAAATCGTGACGGCGGGAGAGTTCGAGTCCGCGCGTGCGTGGCGCGCGACTCCCGTGGAGCCGGACGCGATCGCGTACCTGCTCTTCACCTCCGGCAGCACGGGCGTGCCGAAGGGCGTGATGGTCGCGCACCGCAACGTGACGCACTTCCTCGACGTGATGACCGAGCGCTACCGGATCACCGAGTCCGACCGCCTCTCGCAGCTCTTCGACCTGACCTTCGATCTCTCCGCCTTCGACATGTTCATGGCGTGGGAGAGCGGCGCCTGCCTGTGCCCGCCGACGCCGAAGCAGAAGCTCGTGCCGAGCTCCTACGTCGGCGACGCGGGCCTGACGCTCTGGTTCTCGGTGCCGTCCACCGCGGTCCTGCTGAGCCGCCTCGGCAAGCTGAAGCCGTCGCTCTACCCGGGCCTGCGGCTCGCGCTCTTCTGCGGCGAAGCGCTGCCGGTGGACGTGATCCAGGCGTTCGCCGCCGCGGCGCCGAACGCGGTGCTCGAGAACATCTACGGCCCGACCGAGGTCACGATCGCGTGTACGGCCTACCGCTGGGACCCCGCCCGCTCGCCCGCCGAGAGCGAACTCGGCCTCGTTCCGATCGGCGAGCCGTACCCCGGCATGCAGGCGCTGGTGGCCGACGCCTCGCTGCGCGAGGTCGCGCCGGGCGAGTCGGGCGAACTGCTGATGAGCGGCCCGCAGGTCTCGCTCGGCTACTGGAAGGATCCCGACAAGACGGCGGCGGCGTTCGTGACCCCGCCCGGCCGCTCCGACCTCTTCTACCGGACCGGCGATCGCGTGCGGCGCGCGCGCGACGGCGCCCCGCTCGTCTACCTGGGACGCATCGACAACCAGATCAAGATCCAGGGCTATCGCGTCGAGCTGGAAGAGGTGGAATCGATCCTGCGCGAGACGGCCGGCGTCGAAGTCGCGATCGCGGTCGGCTGGCCCGTGAATCCGAGCGGCGCCGACGGCATCGTCGCGTTCCTCGGCGCGACGAGCGCCGATCTCGACGCCATCCGCGACCGCCTCAAGCTGCGGCTTCCCCCGTACATGGTGCCGCGCGAGATCCGGCTCCAGCCCGAGTTTCCGCTCAACGCCAACGGCAAGGTCGATCGCAAGGCGCTGCGCGCACAGCTCGAGTCGAGCGAGTCCAGCTGATGCCGATCCAGGTGGTCCCCTACACCGCCGAGTGGGTGCCCGCCGTGCTGGCCTTCAACGACCGCTTGCACGCGACCGGCACGCACTGGGGCTGGTACGGCGACCCGGTCGACGCCTGGCTCCCCGCGCGCGACCGCAAGACCTGGCGCGAGCACTGGCTCGCAATCGAGGACGGCGCGCTCGTGCGCGGCGCCTACGCGCTCAAGCCCCACGAGTGGTCGATCCGCGGCGAACCCCGGCTCGTCGTGGACTGGCAGGGACCCGTGACCGAAGGCCTGATCGACCGCCGCTACAACACGCTCGGACTGCGGCTGCTGCGCGAGATGCTGAAGCGCCATCCGTTGCTCTACAGCTGGGGCCACGGCGGGCTCGAACAGCCGATGCTCCAGATGCTCGAGAAGCTCGGCTGGCTCCTGCACCGGACGCCGTTCCTGCTGCGCGTGCTGCACCCGGTGCGCTTCCTGCGCCGCAACCGGCTGCTGCGCGACACGCCGACGCGACGCCTGGCGCTCGACCTCGCCGCGTGGAGCGGCGCCGGATCGGTCGGCATCCGCGCGCTGCACGCGGCCCGCTCGATCGGCAAACCGCGCACGGCCCCCGCGCAGGCGAGCGCCTTCGAGTCGTTCGACGCGTGGGCCGACGATCTCTGGGAGCGCTGCGCGCCGCTCTACGCCGCGATCGCGTGTCGCGACGCGGCCACGATGAACACGTTGCTCCCGCCGGGCGGCTGGCCCCACGGCATCAAGCTCCGCGTCGAGCGCGACGGCCGCACGCTCGGCTGGTCCGTCGTGCTCGACACGCAGATGCAGGACGAGGCGCGCTTCGGCGACCTCCGCGTCGGCTCCGTCGTCGATTGCCTCGCGGCGCCCGACGACGCCGAAGCCGTCGTCGGCGCGTCGCTGCGCTTCCTGCGCGGACGCGGCGTGGACGTCGCGATCTCGAACCAATCCCATCCGTCCTGGATCGACGGGTTCCGCGCGCACGGCTTCGAGGCGGTCGCGGGCCGCCGCGTCTTCGCCGCGTCGCCGGCCCTGCGCGACGCGCTCGCGCCGTTCGAGGAGGCGCAGCGCGGGCTGCACCTCACGAACATGGACGGCCACGGTCCGATGGGCCTGTGAGCGGCGCGCTCCCGGACAGCCAGGCGCTGCGCGACGAAGCCACGTTCTTCGTGGTCGGAACGACGCGCTCGGGCACGTCGCTGCTGAGCCTGATGCTGAAGAACCATCCGGCGATCGCGTATCCGGGCGAGTTCGAGTGGGCCGTGGACTTCATGCCCGGCCCCGACTCCTACCCGCCCGTGGACGCCTACGTGGACTGGCTCTCGATCAATCGCCACTACCGCCACCACCGGCCGCACATCGACGCGACGCTCTCGTATCCGGATCTCGTGCGCAGCTTCCTCGCGCAGATGAAGCAGGAGCAGGCGCCGCACAAGCCGCTGGTCGGCATGTCGGTACACCGGCACTTCGACCGCCTGCTGCATCTGTTCCCGGGCGCGCGCTTCGTCCACATCGTGCGCGACCCGCGCGACGTCGCGCGCTCGTGGATCGAGTTCGGCTGGGAGGGCAACGGGTGGGCCGCCGGGCGTGCGTGGGCGGACGTCGAATCGCTGTGGGACCGCATCCGGCCGCGCATCCCGGGCGATCGCGTGCACGAAGTGCGCTTCGAAGATCTGGTGCGCGACCCGCCCGCCGAACTCGCGCGCCTGTGCAGCTTCTTCGGCATTCCCTACACCGACGCGATGCTCCGCTACCCCGAGACCTCCACCTATGGTCCGGTCGATCCGAATCAGGTCGGCAAGTGGCGCAAGACGCTTCCGCTGCGCGAGCAGCGGCGCGTGGACGGCGAGATCGGCGCGGCGCTCCTCGCGTCGCGCGGCTACGAGCCGTGCGGGGCGCCGCCGCTGCACGCCGGCCCCTTCGCCGCGCGCCTGCTGGCGCTCGACGACTGGTGGCGGCGCCTGCGCAAGCGGATCGCGATGTTCGGCTTCGGGATCTGGTTCTGCGACCAGATCGCCAAGGCGCTGCGGCTCGAGGGATGGCATCGCCGTCTCGAGCTGCGCCGCCAGGCGATCATCAACGCGAGCCTCAAGTAGCGCGATGCGGCTCGCGTACCTCACGACCGCCTATCCCGAGGTCAGTCACACCTTCATCCGCCGCGAGATCCTCGAACTCGAGCGGCGCGGACACGAGGTGCTGCGGCTCTCGGTGCGCCCGCCGACGAGCCGCCTCGTCGATCCACGCGATCTCGCCGAGCAGCCGCGCACGGAGGTGCTGCTGGCACGGCCGGCGGCGATCGCGAGGGCGGTGCTGGCGAACCTGCTCGCACGCCCCGACCGATTCCTGCGCGCGCTCGCGACGACGCTCGCGATGAGCCGCACCAGCGAACGCGGGCTGCTCCGGCACCTCGCGTATCTCGCCGAGGCGTGCCGGGTCCGGGATCGCGTCGTCGCGCAGGGCAGCGAACACCTGCACGTGCACTTCGGCACGAATGCGGCGGCGGTCGGCCGGCTCGCTCGCATCCTCGGCGGACCGCCGTTCAGCATCACCATGCACGGTCCCGACGAGTTCGACGCGCCCGTCGCGCTCTCGATCGCCGACAAGGTCCACGAGGCCGCCTTCACGGTCGCAATCAGCCACTTCGGCGCAGCCCAGTTGCGCCGCTGGTCGCGACCCGCCGACTGGGATCGCATCGAGATCGTGCGCTGCACGATCGGGGACGAGTTCGAGAAGCCGGCCGGTCCGATCCCGGCCGACTCTGTGACGTTCACTTGTGTCGGACGTCTCTCCGCGCAGAAGGGTCAGCTGCTTCTGATCGATGCCTTTGCCGATCTCGTCGCGACGCGCCCCGACGCACGGCTCGTCCTCGCCGGGGACGGCGAGCTGCGCGGCGCGATCGAGGCGCGCATCGCTGCGCGCGGCGTCGGCGATCGCGTCACGATCACGGGCTGGGTGGACGCCGAGCGCGTACGCGAGCTGCTGCGCGCGAGCCGCGCGCTCGTGCTGCCGAGCTTCGCGGAGGGACTGCCCGTCGTGATCCTCGAGGCGTTCGCGCTCGGGCGCCCGGTCGTGACGACCTTCGTCGCCGGCATCCCCGAGCTGGTCGAGCCCGGACGCAGCGGCTGGCTGGTGCCGGCGGGCGCGCAGGCCCCGCTCGTCGGGGCGCTGCGCGAGGTCCTCGCCGCCCCGAGCACTGCACTCGACGCGATGGGCGCGCATGGGCGCACGCGCGTGCTGGCGGAGCACGGAACGGCCGGTCAGGTGGACGTTCTCGAAGCGCTGTTCCAACGCGTGTGCGCCTAGACGCGCAGCAGGCGCGCAATCCCGAGGGGTTCCTGCTCCGGCGCTGCGCGCTTCCTGCCGATCCGACACCATGACACCGCGCGGCCGGGCGCGGGCACTCACGAGAGATCGGGAGGAGAGACGGACGATGCTGGGACCGATCGACGTCGAGCGTCTCACGGACGAGTTCCGCAACGCGCAGCCGTTCCCTCACCTCGTGGTGGATGGATTCCTCGATCCCGACTTCGCGCGGGCCGTCGCGGCTGCGTATCCGGACTTCGAATCCGCGAACCAGGTGGGACTCCACTTCGCCAAGGTGAACGAGCGCCGCAAGGTGCAGGTGTGCGACGCGCGGCTCTTTCCCGCTCCGGTGAAGCAGCTCGCGGAGATCGTGAACGGACCCGCGTTCCTGCGCATGCTGGAGCGCATCACCGGCATCCCGAACCTGCTCGCCGACGAGAGCTTCGCGGGCGGCGGCATCCACGAGACGGCGGCCGGCGGCTGGCTCGACGTGCACGTGGACTTCAACTACATCGAGGCGCGCGACTGGCACCGGCGTCTCAACCTGCTCGTATTCCTGAACGAGACCTGGCCCGAGCCGTGGGGCGGACAGCTCGAGCTCTGGGACGCCGACGTGAAGAAGTGCCACCGTTCGGTGCTGCCGCTGCTCAACCGCGCGGCGCTCTTCGAGACCAACCAGATCAGCTATCACGGCGTACAGCGCATCACGTGTCCCGACGGCGTCGTGCGCAAGTCGTTCGCGGCGTACTACTACACGAAGGAGGCGCCGGCGGGCTGGGACGGGCGCAAGCACAGCACGATCTTCCGGGCGCGGCCGCAGGAGCGCTGGAAGGGGCTCGTCGCGATGCCGTTCGAGCGCGCCGCGGATGCCGCGCGCCGGCTCCCGCGACGTCTCAAGCGTCTCGTGCGCGGCGACTAGGGCGCGCTCCACCCCGTGTGCGGCATCGCCGGTGCGATCGGCGCCCTCGACGCCACGGTGATCGCCGCCGTACGGCGCGCCAGCGCCGCCGAGGCCCATCGCGGACCCGACGCCGAGGGCCTCTGGAAATCCAGCGACGACTCCGGCCCGGGCGTCGTGCTCGCACACCGTCGCCTCTCGATCCTCGATCTCTCGGCCGACGGCACGCAGCCGATGCACGACCCGAAGAGCGGCGTCGTGATCGTCTACAACGGCGAGGTCTACAACTTCGCCGCGCTCCGCCGCGAACTCGAGGCGGGCGGCGCCAGCTTCCACTCGAAGACCGACACCGAAGTCCTACTCCACGCCTACGTGCGCTGGGGACCGGAATTCGTGTCGCGGCTGCGCGGCATGTTCGGCTTCGCCCTCTACGACCCGCGCACGCGACGCCTGCTGATCGCGCGCGATCGGCTCGGCATCAAGCCCGTGTACGTCGCGCGGCTGCGCCGGCCCGCGGGCGACCTGCTGTTCTTCGCGTCCGAGGTGCGGGCGCTGCTCGCTACGGGACTCGTCGAGCCGCGACTCGACCCGATCGGGCTCCAGACGCAGCTCTGGCACGGCTTCCCGGTCGGCCCCGGCACGCTGGTGCGCGGCGTGCGGCGACTCGAAGCCGGCACCTCGCTCACGATCGATCTCGACGACGATCTGCGCGAGACGTCGCATCGCTACTGGACGCTGCCGGGCGCCTCGGGCGCGTCGAGCGACGTGTCCCGGCTCCGCGAAGAGCTCGAAGCGTCCGTCCGGATGCGGCTCGTCGCCGACGTGCCGCTCGGCGTCTTCCTGTCGGGCGGCATCGACTCGAGCGCGATCAGCGCTCTCGCGATGCGCGGCGGCGATCACGCGATCCGCACCTTCAACGTCGGCTTCGAGGAGTCGCGCTACGACGAGTCGCAACACGCCCGCGCCGTCGCGCGCGCGCTCGGCACCGAACACCAGGAGATCCGCCTCTCGCAGGCGAGCTTCACCGGCCGTCTCGGCGACGCGCTCGCCGCCCTCGACCAGCCGACCTTCGACGCGATCAACACCTGGTTCGTGAGCCGCGCGGTGCGCGACGCGGGCATCACCGTCGCGCTCGCGGGCACCGGCGGCGACGAACTCTTCGGCGGCTACGCGAGCTTCCGCGAGCTGCCGCGCCTGGCGCTGCTCTCGCGCGCCGCGCAGCTGCTTCCCGGCTCCGCGCGACGCGCGATCGGCGCCGCGATCACGCGCGGCGCGTTCGGCCGCGCCGGCGAGACCCCGCCGCAGATGGCCTGGGCCAAGCTCGGCGAGATGCTCGGCGCGCGCGGCCGCCTCCTGGATCTCTACCAGCTCTCGTACGCGCTCTTCCTGCCGGGCTTCCTGCGCCAGCTCGCGCCGGGACTCGAGTGGAGCCAGACGCGTGCGGGCCTGCCGCTCGAACGCGCCGACGAACTCGACGCGGCGATCGCGGGCAGCCCCACGCTGCACGCGGTGTCGATGCTCGAACTCGCGTCGTTCATCGGCGAGCGGCTGCTGCCGGACACCGATGCCGCGAGCATGGCCGTGTCGCTCGAAGTGCGCGTTCCGCTGCTCGACCACCGCGTCGTCGAGACGCTCGCGGGCATCGACCCGGCGCGCCGCTTCGCTCCGCTCGGTCGCAAGCAGCTGCTGCGCGATCTCGCGCTCGCCGACCTCGATCCGAAGCTCTTCGAGCGTCCGAAGCAGGGCTTCGAGCTGCCGATCGGCGGCTGGATCCGGCAGGAGCTGCGCGCGGAGATCGACGCCCTGCTGACGGATCGCGCGGCGTGCGCGGCGGTCGGCCTCGACGGCGACGCCGTCGCACGTCTGTGGCGCGCGTACGCGGCGGGTGCGCCGGGCATCTACTGGTCGCGTCCGTGGTCGCTCTTCGTGCTGCTCTGGTGGTGCCGGCGCTACGGCGTCGCGATCTGAGCGTTGCGCGCGTCGAGCAGACGTCGCGCGACCCACAGACCGTACGGAACCAGCACGACGACGGTGGCGAGCAAGGAGCGCAGCGCCAGCGTGCGCGCGTCCGTCGCGTCGCCCAGGCGCGGCGCGAACGTACCGATCGCGCCAAGCACGAGGCCGAGCAGCGTCCACGGCAGGTCGGAACGCACCGTGGACACGCCGAGACCGCCGAGCTGGAAGGCGCTCACGAGATACGCCGAGAGCGTCCCGAAGGCCGCGCCGACCATCAGCCCCGGCAGCTCGGCGATCGCGAAGCCGATCGCGCAACCGGCTGCCGTCATGAGCGCGCGCACGGCGTTGGTGAAGGCCCAGGCGCGCGAGTTGCCCGCCGCCAGCAACGCATTGCCGGCGACGTCGGCGAGGAACGAGAACCAGACCGCGAGCATCGAGAGCTGCGCGATCCAGATCGCATCGTGGTAGCGCTCGTCGTAGAGCAGGCCGAAGAAGGCGGGCGCGAGCAGCAGGGCGCCCAGGATCGCGAGCAGCGCCGCCGGGAGCGCGAGATTCCGGACGCGCGCGAAGTTGTCGGCCAGCACGCCCGCGCCCGCCCGATGCGAAGCCGCCATCGCGGGCATCAGCGAGAAGCGGTGGATCTGCTGGAGTACGTCGCGCACCACGACGGAGAGCATGATGCCGATGCTGTAGACGCCGAGCGTGTCCACGGGAACCCAGCGACCCAGCATCGCGACGTCGCTCCGG
>JALOQG010000435.1 GCA_025453505.1 Myxococcota bacterium
GCTTGCGCCCTCCGTATTACCGCGGCTGCTGGCACGGAGTTAGCCGGCGCTTCCTTTGGAGGTACCGTCAAACGGCAGGACTATTCGCCCTACCGCCATTCTTCCCTCCCGACAGAGGTTTACGACCCGAAGGCCTTCATCCCTCACGCGGCGTCGCTGGGTCAGGCTTGCGCCCATTGCCCAAGATTCCCGACTGCTGCCTCCCGTAGGAGTCTGGACCGTGTCTCAGTTCCAGTGTGGCTGATCGTCCTCTCAGACCAGCTACCCATCGGAGCCTTGGTGAGCCGTTACCTCACCAACTAGCTAATGGGACGCGGGCCCGTCTCGAAGCGGTAGCTTGCAAGCAGAGGCCACCTTTTCCCACATGATCAAAGATCTCGTGGGCTCATCCGGCATTAGCCCAGGTTTCCCCGGGTTATTCCCAACTTCGAGGTAGGTTACCCACGCGTTACTCACCCGTGCGCCGCTTTACTCAGGACCGAAGTCCCTTTCTCGCACGACTTGCATGTCTTAGGCACGCCGCCAGCGTTCGTTCTGAGCCAGGATCAAACTCTCCAGTTTGAAACTAGCGGCACGACTCGAGGGTTCACCGAAGCGAACTCCCTGTCATGCTCGAATGATGGTCACTTCGCGATCCGGCTAAGGAATCACGAAACGTCCTTGAAACGGGGATGGAGCTCTTTCTGTCTCGTGGACGTCCCCACGTCCACAAGTCCGCGCGCTATTCGGTTTTCAAAGACCGATCGAAGCCTCGGGGAGTCTGTAGAGGACTCGCGAGACGTTCGGCTTCAAGCCCGATTGAACAGCTCGATAACCGCTTGAGATCATCGCTCCGGACTGGAAGCCCCGAGCGGGACGCGCACTATACGAGCGCCAGTTGCACCCGTCAATAGGGCCCTAGTGGCCAGACACGGCAGACCCCTCGGGGCCAGCTGCCGTCCAGCGCAGGGCGTGCCACTGTCGTTTGCCCTTCCGGAGCAGCGTCACGCCGTCGCCCAGCAGATCGCCCCGCCGGAGGCGCCGATCCGCGGTGGCCCGCTCGCCGTTCACCGCGATCGCACCCGCTCCGAGCAACTCACGCGACTCCCGCCGCGATGCCGCGAGCGACGTCTCCGCCAGGAGTTCGGCGAGCGCAATGCCCTCACCGTCGAGATCCGCGAGCGAGCGCCGACTCGACGGAATCTCGCCCGCGACCTCTCGCAGTGTCACCGCATCGAGGTCACGGACGTCACCGCGACCGAAGAGCGCATCGCCCGCCTTTTCGACCCTCCGGCACTCGTCGACGCCGTGGAGCCTTTCGGTCATGTGTCGCGCGAGCAGCCGTTGCGCTGCCCTCTCGTGTGGCGCAACGCGCTGCGACTCGATCGCTGCACCGATCCCCTCCGAATCCAACACAGAGAAGAAACGAAGAAAGGCGTCGACGTCCGCATCCGGCACGTTGAGCCAGTGCACGGTGCAGCCGATGCTCCGATGCAGGTGCAGGAAGTCGTACGCCTGCAACAGCATGTAGGAAAACTCCGTGTAAGTGATTCCCTGATCGCGATTGTGGAGCCGCTCGCGCACGGCCTCCTTCTGGACCATCGCGTTCACAGAAAAATGTTTGCCGACCTCGCGCAGGAACTCGAGAAAACCCACCTGGCCGAGCCAATCGGCGTTGTTCACGAGGCGAGCCCGATTCGGTCGCCGCGGGTCGAAGTCGAGCAGACGCTCGAAGACGCGGCGCTGCCCGGCGACGTTCGCGTCGACACGCTCGCGCGTCAGAAGCGGTCGCTCTTCGTCCTTGCCGGACGGATCTCCGATCATGCCAGTCCCGCCGCCCATGAGCACCACTGGCGCGTGACCGGCCGCCTGCCAGTGCGCGAGCATCTGGATCGGGACGAGGTTCCCGATCGTGAGCGAATCGGCGGTCGGGTCGAAGCCGCAGTAGCCCACCCGAGCGGGCTCCCCGAGATGCAGATCGAGGTCCGCTTCGGCCGTGCACTGATGGAGCAGGCCGCGCCAACGCAATTCCGCGAGGAACGAGTGCTTCATGGGGGTGGCAACCTAGCTCGAATCACCGCGAGGGTCGCCCGCGCGGCAATCCGTCACGCCGCGTTCGCAGACGAATGCGTCGACGCGCTGGTCGCAAGGCTCTACTGGCACATGAGCGACGAGTTGAAACGCGAAGCCGACGCCGATCCGATGCGGCGTCGGGCGCAAGGCTGCAATCGCCCGGTCGTAGTGGCCTCCGCCGCGGCCGAGTCGGCCGCCCCGCGCATCGAACGCGACTCCCGGGAGCAGGATCAGGTCGTTACTCGCGAAAGCCACCTCCGGAGCCGCCGCGGGGGGCTCGAGGATCCCGAAGCGACCTCGCGCGAGATTCCGCCAACTCTCGACCTGCGCGAAGCGCAGCCGATCGCCCTCCATGCGCGGCAGCGCGAGCGAGCGACCGCCAGCCAGCACGGACTCGGCGATGGCGTCCATGGGTATCTCTCCTGGAAGCGCCGCATAGAGCGCCACCACCCGCGCCGAAGCGAAATCGCGGAGCCCGAGAACGTGGACCGCGACCGCGCGCGCGACGTGCTCGCGCTGCGCAGAGGCATCGGCCATCCGCCGCGCCGACATCGAGGCGCGCAGCGCTTGCTTCGCGCGCTGGATCGCTGCGGCGCCCACGGGCCGCTCAGCTCCCAGAGGCGCCAGCCCCTCTCAGCACGCCCTCGATCCCGTCGGCGAGCGAGCGGATCCTATCCGCTCCCGCGACTTCGAGTTCGCGCCCGTCACGCTCGGCGGTCAGATCGCGCGCGAGGTTCAGCGCCGCCATGATCGCGAGATCGAGGCTGTCCACCACACCCGTTCTCTCACGCAAGCGTCGCATCGTCTCATCCACCAACGACGCGACGCGCGCGAGACCGGCGGGGTCGGCGTCCGTGCGGATCCGGTACTCGTGGCCGAGGATGCGAACCGACACGGAACGCTTGGTCGTCACGGGATCTCGGCCTGCGCGACGAGTCGGCCCTCGAGCTGGTCGATCTGGACGATCAGCTCGTCGATGCGCACCGCTACGTCACTGCGCGCCTCTCGCATGCGCTGCAGCTCGCCTTCGAGGGACGTGATGCGATCCGCTCGTGCCTCGAGTTCCGCTGAGAACGCGGTGTTCTCGTCGCGTAGCGCGGCGTAGCGGACGAGCAGCGCCTCCACGAGCGAAGCGAGTCGGTCGAGTTCCGGCTGCGCCGATTCACCACCGGCGCCCCGCATCGTGCTCTTCGCGACGCCCTGTCCGTCTCTCCGAGGCTCACGCCGTGCGGGGGTCGGTATCGCGCTGGAGGCGATGTCGGCGCGGTGGGTCGAAATCGCTGGCTCTCCCGGCGTGCGACGACGCAGGCCGATCGTACCGACGCGCCGGGAAAGGCGTCAAGGGAGAACGGACTCGAGTGCTAGACGAAGGCGTCTCGCGACTGCAATCGCGATTCACCGGACAGATACGTGTCCACCGCGCGCGCCGCCTCGCGCCCTTCCCAGATCGCCCAGACCACGAGCGATTGACCGCGCCGGCAGTCCCCCGCCGCGAAAACGCCGGGCTCGCTCGTCGCGAAACCCCGGGGATCGGCCGCGACGTTGCCGCGCGGATCGAGCTTGACACCGAGATCTTCCACGAGCCCGCGATGCACCGGATGCACGAATCCCATCGCCAGCAGCACCAGATCGGCGGGCATCTCGAAATCGCTGCCCGCGATCTCCTCGAAGCCACGACGGCCGGTGGCGTCGGGCGGGAGGTGGCGCACGCGCACCGCGTGGATGCGGTTCACACATCCGCCGTCGCCGAGGAAGGCTTTGGTGAGGACCGCGAAGTCGCGGTCGCCGCCCTCCTGATGAGAACTCGAGGTGCGCAGCATCAGCGGCCAAAGCGGCCAGGGCGTCGAGGCATCGCGATGCTCCGGCGGCTTCTCGAGCAGTTCGAGCGAGGTCACCGACTTGGCGCCGTGACGGTGCGACGTCCCGACGCAGTCCGAGCCCGTGTCGCCGCCGCCGAGAACGACGACGTGCTTGCCGGTCGCGAGGATCGTGTCCTCGTCGGGAACCGCGTCGCCGGCGATGCGCTTGTTGTTCTGCAGCAGGAAGTCCATCGCGAAGTGCACGCCCACGAGTTCGCGCCCCGGGATCGGTAGATCGCGCGGCTGCTCGGAGCCCATGCACAGCAGCACCGCATCGAAGTGGCGCCGCAGCTCGGCGGTCGACAGATCGACGCCCACCTGCACGCCCGTCTGGAACAGCACACCCTCCTCGCGCATCTGCTCGAGGCGGCGATCGATGATCCACTTCTCGAGCTTGAAGTCGGGAATGCCGTAGCGGAGCAGCCCGCCGATGCGGTCGCTCTTCTCGAAGACCGTGACCGTGTGACCCGCGCGCGAGAGCTGCTGCGCCGCA
>JALOQG010000436.1 GCA_025453505.1 Myxococcota bacterium
GATCGCACCCGCCTCGCGCAAGATCTCCTGCACGCGACGCCGCGCGTAGTGGAGCCTGCTCATCACGGTGCCCTTCGGAATGTCCATCGCCTCGGCGATCTCGGAATAGCTGAGGCCCTCGACTTCGCGCAGGATCAAGGTCTCGCGCGCCGCGTCGGGCAACGCGGTGATCGCCCGCGCCACGGCCTCGCGCAACTCGCCGCGGCCCACGGCCTCGTCGGGCGCCTCTTCGTGGCCGCGCCAGTGCCGCTCGCCGGCGGGCCGCGACTCGATCGTCGCCACGCGCTCGAGATCGCCGATCTCGGGCGTCGCCACGAAGCGATCGGCCGGATCGCGGCGCTTGAGGTCGATGCACAGGTTCATCGAGAGTCGGTAGAGCCACGTGTAGAAGCTCGACCGGCCCTCGAAGCGTCCCAGGTGGGTGTAGGCCTTCAGGAAGGCGTCCTGCACGGCGTCGCGCGCTTGCTCCTCGTCGCGGAGCACCCGTTGGGCCAGCCGATGGATGCGGCCCTGATAGCGCTCGACCAACACGCGGAACGCCTCCTGATCGCCCTCCCGGGCACGCGCCACTGCGTCGTGGTCGCTCAACGCCCGCAAGTCCTCGTTGGGGAGCCTGGACCCGATTGCCGCGCTCCTTTGCGCCGGTCCTTCGCCCCGGGCGTCGGACGCCCCGGACCCCGGCGCTATTCGCACGGACCCACCCGTTTCAGTGGGCCTCGCGCCAGTTGCGGCCGACCCCGACCTCGACGAGCAGCGGCACGTCGAGCGGCCAGACCTGCTCCATGCGCTCGCGCACGACCTGGCCCGTCGCCTCCGTGTCTGCCGCGCTCACCTCGAAGACCAGCTCGTCGTGCACTTGCAGGATCATCTGCGCGCCGAGCGCTCGCTCGCGCAGCGCGGCGTCCACTTCGACCATCGCCTTCTTGATCAGATCGGCGGCCGTCCCCTGGATGACGGTGTTGACCGCCATCCGCTCGGCCGCGTTGCGCAGCACGCGGTTGCGCGACTGCAGGTCCGGCAGGTAACGACGCCGTCCGAGCAGCGTTTGCACGTAGCCCTGGGTGCGCGCCGTCTCGATCGTCTCGTCGAGGAAGCGGCGCACGCCTCCGTAGCGCGCGAAGTAGGCGTCGATCGTCTTCTGCGCCTCGGCCGACGCGATGCCGAGCTGGTTCGCGATGCCGAATGCGCTCGATCCGTAGATGATCCCGAAGTTGATCGCCTTGGCGCGCGCGCGCTGGTCCGGGGTGACCGCTTCCGGCGCGACGCCGAGCACGCCGGCCGCCGTGCGGCGGTGGACGTCCTCGCCCGAGCGGAACGCGGCGAGCAGCTCTGCGTCGCGCGAGAAGTGCGCGAGGATGCGCAGCTCCACCTGCGAGTAGTCGGCGGAGAGCAGCACGGCGCCCTCGCGCGGAATGAACGCCTCGCGGATCCGCACGCCCTCTTCCGAACGGATCGGAATGTTCTGCACGTTCGGATTCGACGCCGAGAGGCGTCCCGTCGCGGCGCCCGTCTGGTGGAAGCTCGGATGCACGCGCCCGCTCTTCGGGTCGATCAGCGGCGGCAGTGCGTCGACGTAGGTGCTCTTCAGCTTGGCGAGACGCCGGAACGCGAGGATGCGCGCCGGCAGCGGATGCTGCGACGCGAGCTGCTCGAGCACCGCTTCGTCCGTCGAGAAGCCCGTCTTGGTCTTGCGCACGGCGGGCAGCTTCAGCTTCTCGAAGAGGACGCTCTGGAGCTGCTTCGGCGAGGCGATCTGGAAGGGGCCGCCCGCCAGCTCGTGGACTTCCGTCTCGATGCGCGCGAGCTCCGCCTGATACGTCCGCGAGAGCGCGCGCAGGGCCGCGTCGTCGACGCGAACACCGGCGCGCTCCATCCGCGCGAGTACGGCGACGAGCGGCATCTCGACGTCGCGGAACAGCGCAGCGAGTCCGTCGCGCGCGAGCTGTGGCAAGGTCAGAGGCTCGAGCTCCGCGACGGCACAGACCTGCTCGCCCGCCCACTTCGCCGCGGCGTCGACTTCCAGATCGGTCGCCGGCGTCGCTTTCGCACCGCGACCGACCAGGTCTTCCCAGCTCCGCACGCGGCGTCCGAGATGCTGCGCGGCGAGCGCCGCCACGCCGCGGCCCGCCGCCGGATCGAGCAGGAACGCGGCGATCTCGATGTCCCACACCGGGGGCGTTGGATCGCAGCCCCACTCGAGCAGGCAGGCGAACACCTGCTTCGTCGCGACGCCGCCCCAGGGTGTGCGTTCGAGCACGGCGCCGATCCGCTCCACGACGACTTCGCGCGCGAGCTGCGGATGCGACGTGAGTCCCGCGTGCCCGAACGGCACGTAGGCCGCGCGGCCCGGACCGAGCGCGAACGCCAGGCCGACCGGCGGCTCGCGCAGGATCTGTTCGCCGGCTCCGATCGGCGCGGCGACGACGCACTTCTGCGACGAGAGCACGTCTGCGAGCCGCGCCAGCGCCCCTGCATCGCGCACGATCTCGACCTCGACGGCCGCATCCAGCTGCCCCGCCGGCGGTGCGGGAGCGGCCTCGCCCGACGCCGCGATCGCGACGCCACCTTCGTCGAGCGCCGCGACCAGGCGCGTGAACTCGAGCCGCCGGAAGAGCTGGCGCAGGCGCTCGCGATCCGGCTCTGCGCTCGCGAGATCGGGCCACGCGAGCGGCAGCGCGACGTCGTCCTGCAGCGTCGCGAGCCGCTTCGAGAGGCGCGCCTGCTCGGCCTGCTCGCGCAATGCGTTGCGCGCGCGCGCAGCGGGGATCTCGTCGGCGCGTTCGAGCAGGGCCTCGAGCGTTCCGTACTCCGCGAGCAGCTTCGCGGCGCCCTTCTCACCGATGCCCTTCACGCCGGGGATGTTGTCCGACGGATCGCCGACAAGGGCGCGCAGGTCGAGCACGCGCTCGGGCGGGACCCCGAAACGTTCCTCGACCTCGGCCGGACCGAAACGTCGATCCTTCATGG
>JALOQG010000437.1 GCA_025453505.1 Myxococcota bacterium
CTCGGCCGCGAGCGTGTCGCCGATGCGGAAGACGCCCGGATCGAAGAGGCCGACGACGTCGCCGGGATACGCCTCCTCGACGACCTCGCGCTCCTGCGCCTGCAGCAGCGTCGAACGAGTCAGGCGTACGGGTTTGCCGGTGCGCGCGAGGATCGCGGTCTCGCCGCGCACGAAGTGGCCCGAACACACGCGCAGGAACGCCACGCGATCGCGGTGGTCGGGGTCCATGTTCGCCTGGATCTTGAACACGAAGCCCGAGAACGGCGTCGCGACGGGATCGATCGGCCCGGCCGTGGACGTGCGCGGGCCGGGCGGCGGCGCGAGCGCGAGGAAGCGGTCGAGGAACGGCAGTACGCCGTAGTTGGTGAGCGCCGAGCCGAAGAAGGTCGGCGTCTGGAGCCCGCGCGCGACGAGATCGGGATCGAAGCCCGCGCCCGCGCCGTCGAGCAGCTCGAGTGCGTCGCACACGGACTTCGCGTGCGGACCCATCGCGCTGCGCACGGCGGGATCGCCGGGCGCTCCCGCGACGACGCGCTCGTCCACCTGCAGCGTGCCGTGACGGCCGCCCGAGAAGATCCGCGCGCAGCGCGCCTGCCGGTCGTAGACGCCGGCGAAATCGCTGCCCATGCCGATCGGCCAGTTCTCGGGCACCGCGTCGATGCCGAGCACTTCCTCGATCTCCGAGAGCAGATCGAGCGGCTCGCGTCCCTGGCGGTCCATCTTGTTGACGAACGTGAAGATCGGGATGTGGCGCAGCCGGCAGACCTCGAAGAGCTTGCGCGTCTGCGCTTCGACGCCCTTGGCCGCGTCGATCAGCATCACCGCGGAGTCGGCGGCGACGAGCGTGCGATAGGTGTCCTCGGAGAAGTCCTTGTGGCCCGGCGTGTCGAGCAGGTTCACGCGGCAGCCGTGATGCTCGAACTGCAGCACCGACGACGACACCGAGATGCCGCGCTGCTTCTCGATCGCGAGCCAGTCGCTGGTCGCGTAGCGGGCCGCCTTCTGCGCGCGCACGGCGCCGGCCTCGCGCACCGCACCGCCGTAGAGCAGCAGCTTCTCGGTGAGCGTCGTCTTGCCGGCGTCGGGATGCGAGATGATCGCGAAGGTGCGACGCCGGGCGACCTCGCGGGCGATCTCGCGCTGGGGAGCGTCCATCGGACGAGGGGAAGTAACGCAGCGAGGGGGACGCGTCACGCGCCCGCGCACCGCCGCTCGATGCGGCTACCCTGGATCGCTGCCCAGCGCGAGGTCCTGCATGAGCGCGACGCCCCGGCCCGTCGAAGATCGACTCGTCTACAGCCGCGAGGAACTGCTCGACAGCGGCCCGTACGCCGCGCCGCTGATCGCCGGCGGCGTGCGCTGTCACGGCGGCTTCGAGGCCGACGGCCGCTACCGCTCGCCGCGCACGATCCACCGGGCGCCCGCGATCGAGGCCTGGCAGGCGCGGCTGCGACGCGAAGGCCACGACCTCGTCGAGATCCCCGCGGCGGGGATGCCGCCGACCTGGCCGAGCGTCGAGCAGTCCGTGCTGCTGCTCGAACACGGCGTGCGCGATCCGATCGTGCGCACGCTCACGATCATCTCGATCGTCGAGGGCTTCGGCGCGATCATCCGCGACGTCCGGATTCCCGATCTGCGCGCGCTCGTCGTCGAGCCGATCGACGGCACCGCGCTCGCGCATCTGGGCGAAGGCCTCTTCGAGGCGCACGCGCGCGACGAGTCCGGCTTCAAGGACGAGGGCGGCCACAAGCAGATGTGGGAGGCCGCGCGCGATCTCGCGCTCGACCGACCGAAGATCCCGGGCGACGTGCTGATGCGCATGATGGGACGCCAGGCCGCGCGCAAGAAGGCCGAGCGTCCGTTCCCGCAACTCGACGCGACGCTCGAACGCATGCTCGGCGTGATGGCGCAGGTGCTGGTCGTCGAGATCTTCGCCGAAGGCACCTTCGACTGGGGCCATCGCGTGCTCTCGAATCCGAAGGTGTCGGCTGCGCCCGAGGCGGCGGGCGCGATGGTGCAGCACATCCGCTCCGACGAGAGCCCGCACGTCGAATACCTGCGCACGGCGCTCTCCGAGGTACGCGCGCGGACGCTGCGCACGGTGGACGGCAAGACGATCGCGGGGCGCAGCGTCGTCGACGCCCTGCTCCACCGCATCCTCTTCGAGCTGACGCGCCATCGCCCGCAGGAGCAGCGCGACGACCTGCGCGAGAGCCTCGCGACGGCGATGCAGGTGGCGCCGGATCCGAAGCGGCTGCGCGAGGAGTTCGACGCACTCGACGTCGCGTGGACGCCGCCCGCCAAGACCGGCTTCGAGCCAGCCCTCACCCCGTGAAGCCGCTGACCCGGCTCCGGCGCACGCTTCGCGTCGCGACGCTCGCCGCGTATCTCTACGCGATCTACAAGATCCCGGCGCTGGCGCGGCGGCTGTTCGGGCGGCCCAGGGCGACCGACGCGGAGCTCTCGCCCACGCATCGCCGCGCCGCCGACGCGATCCTCGCGACGGCGCTCGCGATGCGCGGGGTGATGATCAAGGCGTGTCAGGCGATCGCGACGCGCGCCGACGTGTTCCCGCCCGAGATGGTCGAGAAGCTGAAACAGTGCCACGACGCCGTGCCCGCCAAACCGTTCGAGGTGGTGCGCGCCGCCGTCGAGCGCGAGCTGGGCAAGCCGCTCGGTGCCGTGTTCTCGAGCTTCGAGGCAGCGCCGATCGCCGCGGCGTCGCTCGCGCAGGTGCACGGCGCGACGCTGCTGGACGGGACGCCCGTCGCGGTCAAGGTGCAGTATCCGGACATCGAGGAGATCGTCCGCACGGACCTGCGCAATCTCGAGCGCCTGTGCCGCTTCTACGAGTGGTTCGATCCGCAGCCGCTCGAGCTGCTGCCGCTCTTGCGCGAGCTGACCACGCACCTCGGCTTCGAGCTCGACTTCCGCCGCGAGGCGCGCTCGGCCGACCGCAT
>JALOQG010000438.1 GCA_025453505.1 Myxococcota bacterium
GCCCCGTCGCGACTCCGCCCGGCACCGCGCCAGGCGGCGATCGCGAGACCGATGCACAACACTCCGAGACCGAGCCAGCGCCACGCTGCACGCGCGGCGAGCGTACGGCGACGATAGTCCTGGACGATCTCGGCGCGCTCGGTCTCGTTCTCGCCGAGGCCCTCCGGCGGCGGAACCCGCGTGAAACTGAGTGCGTAGTCGAGCCCGAGCGCGTTGCGCGGCGTGAACGAGAGCATTCCCCTCGTGTTCTCCGCGAACTCGGTCCAGACTGCGACGCCGCGGCCCGCCACGGTCGTCGCGAGCACGATCGCGACGACCGTCGTGGCCAGCGCTCCTCCGGCGAAGCGCCGGAACTCGCGCGTCGGCTCGCGACGACGAATCCAGACGCAGACTTCGCGGAGGCCGTACCCGATGAAGAAGGCGCCCGGGAATACCCGCTCGAGCGTCGCCAGCGCCAGGAGTGCGCCCGCCGTCGCCGGCCGTCCGCGACGCAGCAGGACCAGGGCGCCCAGCGACGCCGCGAGCCAGAGCTGCCGCAAGAATGCGTCGCCCGTCCATTGATAGCGGGTATGTCCGCAGCTTCCCCATGCGATCGCAGCGATGCACGCAGCCTCGAAGCCGAAGCCTCGACCGATCGCGGCGAAGAGCACGAGCAGCAGCGCGAGATCGATGCGCGCGAGCAGCCAGAGTCCCGCCGGCGTGGCAGGGACCGCCGAAGCCAGAGGTCGGCCGATCGCGGTCCAGACGGGGGATGGGTTGTAGCCGTGATCGCGCAGGACGTTCGTCCAGACCTCGTCGCCCATGAACGATCGAAACCGCCCGACGTCGCTGCGGAAGGCTTCCCAGCGCAACGCACCGAACTTCGTTGCGCAATCGGGGGCCGCGGCGAGCACCTCCGCCGTGGGCCGCCGCTGCTTCGAGCGCAGATCGGTCATCTCGAGGAGTCCGGCCGGTGCCGTGCCGTCGCCCACGGCCTGGATGCTGCACGTGTAGAGATCGAAGTAGCCGAGCTCCGGGAAGTACTTCGACCCGAGATAGTAGTGATACAGCTCGTGGCGGTGCAGACCGGTCCAGACGAAGAGGTTGTAGTTGGCCGCGAACGCCGCCACGGCGACGGCTCCGAGCAGGAGTCGCCGCCCCGAGCCGCGCGCCTCCACCGCTCCCTGTCGACGCCGCCACCAGCCGATCGCGACGAGCGCGAGACCCGCGACCGCGAGGCCGATGCGCGCCTTCGACGTCGCCCCCGCATTCGACGCCAGCAGCGTCGACAGGAGCGCCGACGCAATCGAGCCCACCCGCGCCGTGCGCGCGAGAACCCTGATGCGGCGACGCGACGGTTCGCTCATGCGGGGGCGCAACATAGCAACGCGCGTCCGTCCGGACGCCGGATCACGCCTGCAAGAGTCGGACGATCTCGTCTTCGTTGCGCCGGGCGTCCTCGCGCCCGAGCGCCACGAGATCCGCAGTGAAGCGGCGATCGAAGAACACGTACGAAAGGAGATCCGCCTCGCCCTCGGGTACGCCGCGCAGCGCGAAGCGCGTCAACAGCGACGGCAACGCGCCGAGCGAGCCCGCACCGTGCTTGCGGTAGCACTGCGCTGCGATCCGGCCGATGTCCTCGGAGGGTCTCACCACGGCGGTTTCGACGATCCGATAGCCCGCGCCCCGGCGCTCGCGCACGGCGCCGCTCACGGATTCGACGAAGCCGTCGCCGTAGACCGCAACGCCCTGCCGCAAGAGCGAGTTCACGACGTCCAACCGGTGGAGCTCGACCTCCAGCTGATCGAGGATCAACGCGTCGAGCACCTTGCCGATGAGGAACGCCGGCTGCGTGATCGCGTCCTCCGGGAACGTCGGAACGGGCTCGCCCGGCGCCGGCCGGTGTTTGAGTGCGACGGCGAGGAGCCGGTCGCAGCCGAGCCGCAAGGCCGGGGAAAGCGGCGTGTTCATGCGCAGACCGCCGTCCACGTAGTACGAGTCGTCGATGCGCACAGCCGGGAAGAGGAATGGGATCGCGGCCGAGGCGCGCACGTGCTGGGCGGAGATCGCCGTCGGGATCGCGATGATGTTGGGATCCGAAGCCCACGGCCCCGGATCTGCGAGTTTTCCGTCCATGAACACCGCGACGTGTCCAGAGCGGACCTCGGTACACAGGACGCAGAGCGCGCGCGGACGTCCGTCGAGGTTCCGGCGCAGGTCCGCCCAGGGAATCCGCTCCGCGACGATGCGCTCGAGCGGCGAGACGTCCACGAGACCGCCGATCACTTCCTGCGCACGCGCCTTGCCTCCTGCCCGGCGCCGGAGCCGGGCGAACCCGAGCGCGCGCAGGGGCACCCCGACCACGTCGGCGACGCCGATGCGAACGACCTGCTCGAGCTCCATGCCGCGCCAGATCTCGGCGAGACGCCGCGCGCGCTGCGGACCTTCCCAGCCCGCGGTCGCGACCACGTAGGAGGCATGGATCGCGCCGACGCTGGTGCCACTGACGACGTCGAAGTCGAAATCGGGCGGCAGCTGCGGAAGGATCCGCTCGAAGACGTGCGCGAGCACGCCGACCTCGTAGGCACCGCGCGCTCCGCCCCCGGAGAGAACGAGGCCGACGCGGGACCTCGCATGCTCGGGGTGCGACGTCGGTTTCGGCTCCCGGTCCGACGGAGCCCGCCTCAACCTCGGCTCCGCGCTGACGCCGGCGAACCCCTCAACGCCTGCTCCCTCCGCGCGCGCAGACTACCGCGTCCGCGCGCCGGAGGGGGACTCAGGCGACGCGCTTGTCGCCGTCGAGCAGGCCGACGAGATGCGTCGCCTTGCCACCGCGCCGCAGCCGCTCGAGTGCACGAGCTTCGATCTGCCGCACGCGCTCGCGCGACAGCCCGAGTCGCTTGCCGATCACTTGCAGCGTCTGCACGGGCTCGTCACCCAGGCCGAATCTGCACTCGATGACCGTGCGCTCGCGCGGCTCGAGATCCTCGAGCAGCGCGTGCATCTCCCGCTCGACGACGACGCGGTCGAGGTCGTCGCCCGGATCGACGACGGAGTCGTCGGCGAGGGCGTCGTCCAGCGTGAGCGACTCGGTGCCTGCGAGCGGAGCGTGCGTCGACACGATCGGAGTCATCGTCGACACGAGACGGTCCACCTCGATCGCCGAGAGCCCCAGCTCTTCCGCGATGTCTGCGCGGCTCGGCTCCGTCGTCAGACGACCACGCAGCTTCTTCTCTGCTCGCTTGTACCGCAGCTGGAGGTCGTAGACGTGCGACGGCGCGCGGACGGTTCGAGAGTGCTTCTGCACGGCGCGGATCATGGCCTGGTGGATCCACCACGCGGCGTAGGTCGAGAACTTGTGACCCCGATGGTGGTCAAACTTCTCGACGGCCCGGATCAGGCCGAGGTTGCCTTCCTGGATGAGATCCAGGAACGGCACGCCCATGCCGCGGTACTGCTTCGCGAACTTGACGACGAGCTTCAGGTTGTGCGCGACGAAGCGCTGCTTGGTGGTCTCGTAGAGATCGAGCTCACGGCCGGCCGCCGCGAATCGATCGCGATCGCGAGCGGAAGCGCGTGCACGGCCCCGCGCCTTGTCCAGACGAATGCGAGCGACGTGATAGGCCTCGACGACCACCTCGAATGCGAGATCCGCCGCCCGCAGGGCCTTCTCGGTGCGACGCTCGATCGCCTCGACCGCACGCACCGAAGGCTTGCCGGGAGATGCGGCCTCGCGTCGAGCGAGCAGCTTCTCGACCACCCCGAGCGACCGGTCGATCTCCGCGCTCAGGTCGCGTCCGCTGCCGTCCAGGTGGTGCATCGACATCGTGGCCGTCACGTAGCCGGCCGTCTTGCGTTCCTGCCAGCGGTCGAGGATCGCGCGAGAGAGTGCCGGAACGCCGAGAACGGCGTCCAGGAAGCCCTCGCGATGGCGCTCGAGCGAATCGGCGATCGCAAACTGCTCCTCTCGGGAGAGGATCGGTGTATCCGAGATCGAGCGGATGTAGGAGACGAGCGCGTCCGGCTGGCCGCCGGTCACGGTCTCGCGTGCCGAGGGGATGTGGTCCTCGTCGCGCGCGGGCGCGGCCGGCGCCTCCTCCTCGACCGGAGCGGCGTCGAACAGGGACGCAGGTTCGGAGGGAGCAAACTCGTCGGCATCATTGCGAAGAAGGTCG